>JASBRM010000137.1 GCA_030149405.1 Neptuniibacter sp.
TGCCCGAGATGATACAACTTGCACGCATGACCAATAATGGCATGCCAGAGTACACAGTCTCAGTATTACAAGACCTACTAAACGATCGCGGTTATCCTGTTAAAGGGACTAAAATTGCCGTATTAGGTGTTGCTTACAAGAGAAATGTTGACGACCCAAGGGAGTCACCTTTCTACGAAGTCCGTGAATTACTACTCAAAAAAGGCGCTGAGTTAAATATATACGACAGCTGGGTCACGTCTGACAACACCGTTGACTCTTTAGAACAAGCCCTGTCCGATGCGAAGGGAGTTTTAATAGTCACTGAGCACTCGGACATTATTGCCGAGATCAAAGCTATGAATCTGAAATCACTACCTGTAGAAGTCATAGTTGACGGCAGAAATTGCCTTGATGCCGAAGCTGTAGCTGAATGCGGGATCCTCTACCGTGGTATTGGGCGTCGTAGTTAATATCAAGTTTGTATAACGAAGCTTAATGCCAAAAAGGAATTGCCACGGCACCCTTATTAAGCTTCTTATTCAGCACAAAAAAAATCCTGCCATAGCAGGATTTTTTCTTTACTTATCAGACAATAATATCCAGCAAGAACCTTTAAGCTTCGTAAGGGTTACGCAGTACAATTGTCTCAATTCGATCAGGACCAGTAGAGATAATATCTACTGGAGCTTCAATCAGCACTTCCAGACGCTTGATGTATGCAACCGCTTCGGCTGACAGCTCTTCCAGAGACTTTGCACCTACAGTGGAATTGCTCCAACCTGACATTGTTTCGTAAACAGGCTTAACGGCTTCGTAGTCTTCACTACCACTTAGAGAAGTAACGACATTACCAGCTGCATCTTCATAACCCACACAGATCTTAATTTCATCCATGCCATCAAGAACGTCCAGTTTAGTCAGACAGATACCTGAAACAGAATTAATCTGAATTGCGTGCTTAAGAGCAACGGCATCAAACCAACCGCAACGACGTGCACGACCGGTAGTAGAACCAAACTCATGACCACGCTCTGCCAAGCCCTGGCCTACATCACAGTGCAGCTCAGTTGGGAAAGGGCCACCACCTACACGAGTTGTGTATGCCTTAGTGATACCCAGAATATAATCCAGATACAGTGGACCAAAACCGCTACCCGTAGAAGTACCACCAGCAGTTGTGTTTGAAGAAGTTACATATGGGTATGTGCCGTGATCGATATCCAGCAGTGAGCCCTGCGCGCCTTCAAACATAATGTTTTGGCCGGCTTTACGCAGTTCATGCAGCATCGCAGTGACATCGGCAACCATTGGCGCCAGCTCTTCACCCATAGCCAGAGTTTCATCAAGAACTGTCTGGTAATCTACAGCGTCAGCTTTGTAATAATTAACCAGCTGGAAGTTATAGTATTCCATAACTTCTTTCAGCTTTTCTGCAAAACGCTCTTTGTCCAGAAGATCAGCCAGACGCAAACCACGACGAGCCACTTTATCTTCATAAGCAGGACCAATACCACGACCTGTTGTACCAATTTTCGCTTTACCACGCGCAACTTCACGCGCCTGATCCATCGCGATGTGATACGGCAGAATCAATGGACAAGACGGACTCAGACGCAGACGCTCACGAACTGGCACATCCGCTTCTTCCAGACCTTTAATCTCTTTCAACAAAGCTTCCGGTGAAAGAACAACACCGTTACCGATCATACATACAACATTCTCACGCAGAATGCCGGATGGGATCAGGTGCAGTACCGTTTTTTCACCATCAATTACCAATGTATGGCCAGCATTATGACCACCCTGGAAGCGTGCTACCGCTGAAGCCTGGTCTGTCAGCAGATCTACGATCTTACCTTTACCTTCGTCACCCCACTGGGTACCCAGAACAACTACGTTTTTGCCCATTGTTGCCTACTTAACTTTAAGTTTACTTAGGAATTTCTTTACTAATCAGCGAGCCGTTACGACCCACTCACCATTTTGCTGCACCAGCTCAGCGTCACTTTCAGTTGAAAGCGATGCACCCGGTAGCGCATAAACCACTCGGACTCCCTCAGAACGTAACTGCTTTACTTTAGCCAGTAGAGCAGAATCTTCAGAAACAGGAGCCAATACCTGCTGAATCTCATTCAGACTTACTGAAGAGAGCTCAATCAGGGTTTTCATATCTGTACTAAAGCCAGTCGCAGGTCGTGCTCGACCAAAATCACGACCAATGTTGTCGTAACGACCACCTTTTGCAATCGCTTGTCCATATGATGGCGTATACGCAGCGAACACAATACCTGTGTGATAGTTGTAACCACGTAGTTCGCTGAGATCGAAATACTGATCCAGTTCAGGGAACCTCAGAGCGATTCGCGCAGAGACATCACGCAGATAAGCAATGGCTTGAGCTACTTGCTCTGGAGCCTGTGCAAACAATGTTTCTGCACGATCCAGAACTTCCAGACCACCATTCATTTTTGGCAATTCTGCAAGATAGGTCTTAACGGAATCATCAATTTCCAGTGCAGCTACAAAATCCACCAATTCAGGCAGCGCCTTGCGCTTAAGGATATCCTGATACTCTTCTTGCTGAGCAGAAGACAGTTCTGCAAGCTGCATCAGGCCGGAAAACACATCAACATGGCCAAGATCCAGGCTCAATTCCTGGTCAACACCCGCAGTCTGCAAGGTCTCAATCATCAAGGAGATAACTTCTACATCACTCTCAATACCAGAGTGACCGTAAAGCTCAGCACCCAACTGCAGAGGGTTACGGGAAGCCAATGGTTGAGCTGGAAGCGCATGCACTACAGTGCCACAGTAACATAAACGAGTTACACCCTCTTCACGAAGGCGGTGTGCATCAATACGTGCCACCTGGGGTGTGATATCAGCTCGAACACCCAGTGAATGGCCGCTCAATTGATCCGTTACTTTTACTGTACTCAGATCAAGATCATGCCCTACACCGGTCAGCAAAGATTCCAGATGCTCCATAACCGGGGTCATCACCAGGTCATAGCCCCACTGCTCATACAGATCCAGTAACCGTCTGCGGACAATCTCAACGCGACGGGCCTGCGCTGGAAGAAGCTCCTGAATACCTTCCGGAAGCAACCAACGATCTGCCAATGCCATGTAGTACTCCGTATCTCTGCTAAACCAACCCGCAAGGGGCTGGGTAATTAATTCACTATGTAAAGTGCAACCACACCCAGAGTCATACTCGCCAGACCAATCAGGCGGAGAGAACGATCATTCACCAGGGACAATTGCTGCACCAGATTGCGCCAGCGCTGTGGATAAAGGAACGGGATAATCCCTTCAAGGATAAGCATCAAACAGAAGCCGATGGCCAACTCATGGAGTAATTCAGAGGGCATCTTTTTTCCCGAAAAACAAAATAGCACTGCCACAAAAAAACCGGGCTTTAACCCGGTTGCGATATTCTACCACGGAATCAGAGGAATGCCTCCCCCTGATTCCGCGTTTTGTTCACTTTTACAGCAATTTTTACTCTGCTTTAGGCTGACCCAGATATTTGAAGAAATCACTATCTGGTTTCAGAACCAACACATCACCGCTCTGGCCGAAGGATTCACGGTAAGCCTGCAGGCTTCGGTAGAAAGAGTAGAACTCTGGGTTGTCAGAATAAGCCTCAGCATAATTCTTGGCAGCAACCGCATCACCTTCACCTCGAACCTGTTGTGATTCTCGATAAGCTTCCGCCTCGATTACTGTCTTCTGACGATCCGCATCTGCTCGGATACCTTCAGCAAGCTCTTTACCACGGGAACGAATCTCTCGTGCTTCACGTTCACGTTCAGTTCGCATACGGTCATAAACTGATTCAGAAACCTCTTGCGGCAGATCGATTCGTTTCACACGAACATCCACTACCTCTACACCCAGCTCCTGAATAGCGATCTCACTAAGATTCTTAGTCAGTTCACGCATCAGCTCTTCACGCTCACCGGATACAACCTCAGTCACAGTACGTTCACCAAACTGGTTACGCAGACCCGTATCAACTCGGTCAGATAACAGTTGCGCCGCAGTAAATTCATTACCCGATGTTGCTGTGTAGTATTTCTGAACATCGGCCACACGCCACTTAACAAAAGAATCTACGATCAAACGTTTTTTCTCTAATGTCAGGTAAGCCTGAGGACGAGCATCCAGCGTTAAAATACGCGAATCAAACTTACGCACTTTGTTCATTACTGGAATTTTAAAATGCAGCCCTGGAGGCACATCTGCTTCAGATACCTCACCGAACTTCAGCAATACTGCACGTTCAGTTTCTTTTACGATGTACAGTGTGCTTTGACCAATCAATACGACTACCGCAAAGATAATGATCATTACTAATGATTTAGAGTTCATTATCGACCCTCCCTACGGCTGCTCTGACGTTGACGTAACTGGTCAACAACCTGATCTGTAACTTCTCTCAGGCTCTGACTATCCAGTCTGACCGGATTATTCACATCACCAACCATCGGACGGTTCTGAACAATCTTATCCAGAGGCAGGTACATCATATTGTTGCCGCCCTCGACATCAACAAGCACTTTCGGATTCTGAGCCAGCACTTCCTCCATAGTATCCAGATAGAGACGCTCGCGAGTTACTTCTGGCGCTTTCTCATACTCATTCAGCAACGCTGTGAAACGGTTCGCGTCACCTTCAGAACGAGCAATCACCTGTTCGCGATATGCGCTAGCCTCTTCCAGCATACGCTGCGCCTGACCACGCGCTTCTGGAACGATACCGTTGGCATAAGATTCTGCTTCGTTTTTAACACGCTGCTCATCTTCTCGTGCCTTGATCACGTCATCGAATGCATCCTGAACCTGATCAGGCGCTTTCGCTTCTTTGATGTTGACCTTGGAGATCTGAAGACCTGTACCATATCCTTTCATGTATTCCTGAATACGGCTCTGCACCTGAACAGATAAGGCTTCACGACCCTGAGTCAGAATAGAGTGCATATCTGTTGAACCCACAACATGACGCAATGCCGATTCAGCGGCGTGCGATAAGCTCGCCTCAGGATCACGCACCGTCAGAACAAAGTCTTTAGCGTTGGAGATCACATACTGAACTGTCATTTCAACATCAACGATGTTTTCATCTTTTGTCAGCATCAGACCACGATGATCGCGCGTTCTTACCGCTGTCACATTTACAGGTACAACAGCATCAATGAGCGGCGGGTTCCATTGCAGACCAGGCCCAACTGTTTCGCTGAATTTACCCAGACGCAAAACAACACCCTGTTCCTGCTGATCAACGGTGTAGACACCCATGCCACCCCAAACCAGAACAGCAATCAGCACAACCACCCAGAAGAACCCAGCACCGGAGCCAGTATTGCCACCGTTACCACCAGATCCACCTGATGATTTTTTACCGCCAAAAATATTATTCAGCTTGTCCTGCAGTTTGCGCAGCGCCTCATCAAGATCCGGAGGCCCCTGATCGCCTCCACCTTTACCCCCGCGGTTGTCATTGCCACCACCCCAAGGGTCTTGGTTGTTACCATTACCACCAGGCTCATTCCAAGCCATACGTCACTCCGTATAAAAACAACAAGTTGGCTGATTAAAGCATAATTCTGCGAAAAATATTATTCGGCAGATATTACCTGTAAATTAACTATAAACGAGGTATTTGGGCTGCGCCCTAATTTTTCAACCTCTTACAGATATTTCTTACCAGGGACTGACTTCAACAGGGAAACAACGATCCCTGGCCATGCCCAGATGGCTCAATATCTGCAGTATATCTTTCTTCTGCATACGCACCTCCAGAATAATAGATCCTTTTTCATCATATTGTTCCGAAAGCACCGCTCCACTTTCATAAAGACGGGCCCTGAATTGCCCTTCATCCGGTTGCAGGCACAACTTATCATGAAACACATCATCTGCAAGCAGTTCATTAACTGCCTCAAATAGCAATTCATGCCCTTCACCGGTGACCGCTGAAAGCCAGACACGCACAGGCTTACCATCCTGATCCCGATCGATACGAGGCTTACGCCCTTCCAGCAGGTCGATTTTGTTATACACCTCAAGTACCGGCACTTCATCAGCACCAATCTCACGCAGCACGCCTTCCACTTCAGCGATATGATCATGACGGTCATCGTCGTGACAATCGATCACATGCAAGAGCAAGGTCGCTTCAATCGTTTCCTGCAATGTAGCACGGAATGCCTCTACCAATTTATGTGGTAGATGACGGATAAAACCTACGGTATCTGCGAGAATTGCAGGCCCTACATCATCAATCTCGATACGCCTTAAGGTAGGATCAAGTGTCGCAAACAACTGATCCGCTGCATAAACCTCAGAGGTCGTCAGAGAATTGAAGAGTGTTGATTTGCCCGCGTTGGTATAACCGACAAGTGAAAGCGTCGGGACTTCTGCACGCTTACGCGAACGCCGGCCCTGATCCCGCTGCTTACGAACTTTATCCAATCGCTTGTAGATGGACTTCATCCGCGCTCGGAGCAGTCGCCTGTCCGTTTCCAGCTGGGTTTCACCTGGACCACGCAGACCGATACCACCCTTCTGACGCTCAAGGTGAGTCCAACCTCGCACCAGACGGGTAGACATGTGATCCAATTGCGCCAGCTCAACCTGCAACTTACCCTCATGGGTACGTGCGCGCTGTGCGAAGATATCCAGAATCAAACCGGTACGGTCCAGAACGCGACATTTGATCTCGCGTTCAATATTTCGTTCCTGCGCAGGACTCAAGGCATGATTAAAGATAACCAGTTGAGCATCGTGCATCTGCACCAGCTCTCGCAGTTCTTCTAATTTACCCTGACCGATAAAAAACTTGGGATTCGGGTGTGCTAAAGATCCGGTTAAAAACTCAACCGGATCAGCACCTGCAGAAATGGCAAGCTCTTCGAGCTCTTTTGGACTTTCCTGATCGGCCTCAGCAGCCAGATTCATATGTACTAAAACGGCGAGTTCGCCGCTTTTAGGTCGTTCAAAGAACAATTATTCTTAGTCCTCTGCTTTCTCATCAGCTGCTGGCAGCTTCACAGGGCGAGCAGGCACCACTGTAGAGATAGCGTGTTTATAAACCATCTGGCTTACAGTATTTTTCAACAGAATTACGAACTGATCGAATGATTCAATCTGTCCCTGCAGCTTAATACCGTTTACCAAAAATATTGATACCGGAATACGTTCCTTGCGTAGCGCATTCAGATAAGGGTCTTGTAGTGACTGCCCTTTTGACATTGCAAACTCCTTCCCGACAAAAAATCGTTCTATTTTATTTCTTCGTTATTATATGGCTGCCAATTATTCAGAAACTGCATTGCCTGCTTTGCAGGTCAATACTGATACAACTTTTGGCAGACCAGCATGACATTATATAATGCCACCCCCTACTAATTTCAAGGCATTAGAGAGGAGTTTTGGGTCATGAGTGTCCATCCAGGTCAAATTTTCCCAACTTCTGAGCCATGTAACCTGCCTTTTTGCC
The DNA here is from genome assembly GCA_030149405.1 of Neptuniibacter sp. Taxonomy (GTDB): domain Bacteria; phylum Pseudomonadota; class Gammaproteobacteria; order Pseudomonadales; family Balneatricaceae; genus Neptuniibacter. The sequence continues at coordinate 7,489 of JASBRM010000137.1, forward strand.
AATTGCCGCGTCGCGACAATGCCTTTAAAGCGCATGGTTTCATAGTCCCAGGTCCCGGAAAAATACTCCCAAACCTGTCGATAACCAACACAGCGTACTGAAGGCATCTGCAGATTCAGATCACCCCGCTCCCACAGCTGGCGAACCTCATCAATAAAACCCTGTTCCAGCATAATATCGAAGCGTTTCTCTATACGCTGGTGCAGTTCCGCCCGATCATCTGGCATAACGGCCATTGAGATAATTGGAAAATCAGGCTTCTGTTTTTCCTGATCAGCCCAAAGCTCGGTCATTGTACGACCCGAAATCTCATAGACCTCCAGAGCCCGTTGCAACCGCTGTGAATCGTTTGGATTCAATCTTTCAGCTGATTCAGGGTCCACTTCCGCAAGCCTAGCGTGCATATGTGGCCACCCCATCTGCTCAGCTTCATCCAGCAAACGCTGCCGAACCACTGGATCCGCCTCGGGCAACTGCGCAAGACCATTCCTAAGAGCATGAAAATACAGCATAGTTCCACCGGTTAGGATGGGAATTTTTCCTGCATCACGAATTTCTTTGATTTCTGCAAGAGCATCTCTTCGAAATTCAGCCGCAGAATAAGCTTCTGTAGGCTCACAAATATCTATCAGACGATGCGGATAGCGCTGTAACGTTTCAGCATCCGGCTTAGCGGTGCCAACATCCATTCCTTTGTAGATCATGGCGGAATCGACGCTGACAATCTCGCAGGGAAGGCTGTCGTAAAGTTTCATGGCCAGATCAGTTTTGCCAGATGCGGTTGGCCCCATTAAAAAAACAACAGGAATATTTTCCAACTGATTGCTCCTATTGACCGCGCATGAACAGTTTATCCAGATCACTCATGCTCATCTGGGTCCATGTAGGGCGGCCATGGTTACACTGGCCACTGCGTTCGGTCTGCTCCATATCCCTGAGCAGCGCATTCATCTCCGGAAGAGTCAGCTGACGATTAGCTCTGACAGCTCCATGGCACGCCATAGTGCCCAAAAGTTCATTGATATGCTGTTCTATACGTTTGCTCTCACCATAAACCAGCATATCGGACAACACGTCTCGAATCAGTTGCTCCACGTTACCCTTAGCCAGCGACACAGGAACCTGACGAACCACCAGCGTTTCTTCGCCCATTCGAGCCAGTTCGAAGCCTAGACGCTTAAAGGTTTCTGCCTGCTCTTCAGCACAATTCGCTTCCCTTTGGCTTACAGCAAGGCTCAAAGGAACTAATAATGGCTGAGACCTTACAACATCCTGCTCATAAGATTGCTTCATACGCTCGTATACAATACGCTCATGCGCGGCGTGCATATCCACAACAACAAGACCATGTTGGTTTTCAGCCAGAATAAACACGCCGTGTATCTGAGCAACTGCATAGCCGAGTGGCGGACACTCCTCTTCAGCCTGAGGTTGCGAGTCAAAAGAGCCA
>JASBRM010000138.1 GCA_030149405.1 Neptuniibacter sp.
GGTTGTTGATGAGACTTCATTGGTATTTCTTAATTACACCGGTAATGGCCAGTACCAGAGCATGGGAAACCTGACAGCGGATAACCGAGTGGCCCTGTTTCTTATGAGTTATCCACAAAAAAGGCGATTAAAAATTCTCGGTAGAGCTGAACTGTTTTGTTTGGAAAATTTGCCGCAAGAACTGGACAGCCTTTCATCAATCATAGCTTCAAAAGAACGGGTGGAATCTGTCATCCAGATCCATCTGGAGGCGTTTGACTGGAATTGCCCACAATACATTACGCCTCGTTATAGCGAGGCAGAACTTGCAGAACACAGAGGAACCCCCTAATGAAACTGTATGACTTAGAACTGTCTGGTAACTGCTATAAGGTCCGGCTATTTGCCGCATTGGCAGGCATTGATCTGGATATTATCCCAGTGGACTTCCTTGCCGGTGCGCATAAACAGTCTCCGGTAATTGATCTGAACCCCTGGGGAGAATTACCGACTTTTACCGATGGTGATCTGGTCTTGAGAGATTCACACGCCATTCTGGTTTACCTAGCTCAGGAATATGCGGACGACAAGTGGTATCCGGACAGCGCTGCCGCTCGCGGAGAAATTCAGCAGTGGTTGTCTACTTCTGCAAATGAGATCCAGCATGGTCCATGTGATGCTCGTCTTATTGATAAGTTTGGCTACGCCTTGAATAAGGAACATTCGCTGGTGGTTTCTGAACGAATTCTAGGATTGTTGGAAGTGCACTTGAGCTCGAATGATTGGTTAGCTCTGGGGCAGCCAACCATTGCCGATTGTGCCGCTATGCCATACATCGGTACCGCTCACGAAGGGGGTATCAGCCTTGATCCCTATCCAAATATTTTGGCATGGATAGAAAGAATTAAAGCGTTACCTGGCTTTATCTCTATGCCAGGGCTGTAACCAGTTGATTACGGCCGGACTCTTTAGCCTGATAGAGGGCCTGGTCAGCTTGGCTGATCAGGTCATGAGGGGAGCCACCGTGGAAGGGTGAAAGGCAGGCAATACCTGCACTGATAGTCACCACATCCAGTGTCTCAGACTTGTCATGTTCGATCTTGAGCTCTGATACTGCCTGAATCATTTTCTCTGCGAGCAACTCTGCTCCTCTAAGATCGGTATCGGGCAGAATAATCGCAAACTCCTCACCACCATATCTACACACCAGATCATGAGCACGTTGGATTGTATTACTGATCGCCTTAGCAACGGTTCTCAAACAACCATCGCCAGCTAAATGTCCATAAAAGTCATTAAATGCTTTGAAATGGTCGATATCGACCATGATAAGGGCGATTTTTCGTTTGGCCCTTTGTACCCGACGCCACTCAGTTTCAATGCTGCGCTCAAACTCCCGGCGATTATTGACCTGAGTGAGACCATCAATGCGCGCAGAGCGGGCCAGTTGGTCCTGCGATTGTTTCAACTGCATCAGAATTTGAACACGGGAAAGTAAAATCACGGGCGAGCGTGATAACACCAGAAAATCAGAGGCTCCGGCGCTGTAGGCTTCCAGTTCAATATGGTCATCCGCCTCATTGCTGACAAGGGCCACAGGCAGAGGAGAGTCGTCTTTAAGCTGGGTCACTTCCTGACACAGTTTCAACATTTCCGGCCACTGCTCATTGGTACTTAGAAGCAGCAACTGAGGAGGATCCTCTTTAAGCAGAGTGCTTAGCTCATTCAGTGTCGCGGGCAATAGAATGTTGTATTCGGTCCTCAAACTGGAAATGAGAGGCCAGACCGGCTCGATACCTTGATCTGAGTAGATCGCAATGGTCTGCCGTTCGAACTGAACATTGCTTTCGCTGGGTAGTGCCTGAGAGCTAATCTCTTCTCCCTGAAAGAAAGCGAGTAGATCCTCAGTGCTGGGCAGCCCCAATGATATTCTGCCATCTATTGCTTCAAGGACAGGGATCCTGCGGTTGTATTCCCCTTGCTCCCAGCTTTCCTGCCAGAAGGAGAGTTTGTTCTCTTGTTCAGACTCAATATCAACTTCAGCGGGTAATTCAGTGGCCACCAGGCAATCGTAGATGACCGAGACATCGGAAATATCTTTACCTTCAATCCAGAGAGCGCGATAGAGAAGGTGGCGCAGATGTGCAGCTTTAGCCGGATCGATATCCGCAGCCTGTATTACACACAGACTGGCAAAACGACTGTCACTTCTTTTTTTCGGTAGGGCCAGTTCCACTTGTGGTGCGCGAGTCCTGACGATAAATACATCGCTCGCCAGTTCAGCCTGGCTTTGAGCAGAGGTATTAAAAACGTCCAGATCCGGAGCGTGTTCGATCAGGCGCCAGTCAACCTGATCCATAAGGCCAAAGCTGATCAGTTGTTCATGTAATGCATAACAGAATGGGCAATTCAGGTCTGCATATACGGTATACCGCGCCATTGAATCTCCGGGGTTGATGCGTAAAAAGATGGTTTAACTACCTGTTTAGTATCGGCTAAAAATGGAATTTTTGAGGGTTAATCTGTTTTTGGATAAGAATTCGATGACTTAAAGGCACAAAAAAAAGCAGCCAGATGGCTGCTTTTTACATGATGCCTTAATGGTTACTTTTCTTCAGCAACGGTCTTTTTAATCTGCTTCAGAGAGCTGTGACGAACATCAGTACCGCTTACCAGGTAGATCAGGTGTTCCGCCATTGCGCGAGCGTGGTCACCAATACGTTCCAGGCTACGAAGAACCCAGATTACGTTCATGACGCTGGAGATAGAACGTGGATCTTCCATCATGTATGTAGCCAGGGAGCGCATTGCTGAGCTATATTCCTGATCTACAGACTTATCCATCTTAGCAACACGGTATGCAAGCTCAGTATCATTACGCGCAAAAGCAGTCAGAACGTCTTTAACCATTTCCTGAATCAGATGACCAATGTGACGTACTTCCTGATAACCGCGAGGAGATTCGCCTTCTTCAACCAGGTCGATGGCGTGACGGCAGATACGGCTAGCTTCGTCGCCCATACGCTCAAGGTTAGTGGTTGCTTTAGAAACAGCGATAATCAGGCGCAGATCGCTTGCCGCTGGCTGACGGCGAGCGATGATCGTTGTGCATTGCTCATCGATCATCAGCTCCATCTCATTGGTTTGTTTATCAACTTTCTGAGATGCTTCTGCAAGCTCGATATCACCATTTAACAGAGCGTCAACACAGTCATGCACCTGACGCTCAACCATGCCACCCATAGTCAACAGCTGAGTGCGGATCAGTTCCAGCTCTTCATTAAACTGCGCCGAGATATGAGCAGAGTAATTGTCATTATTAAGTTCCATATCGACTTTGACCTTTCCTTTAATTAACCGTAACGACCAGTGATGTAGTCTTCAGTTTGTTTCTTATCAGGATTGGTGAACAGAGTATCTGTTACGCCAAACTCGATCAGATCACCCATGTACATGAATGCAGTGTAATCAGATACACGAGCAGCCTGTTGCATGTTGTGAGTTACAATCACGATTGTGAAGTCGTTCTTCAATTCGTGGATCAGTTCCTCAATCTTCAGGGTAGAGATCGGGTCCAGTGCAGAAGCGGGTTCATCAAGTAGCAGTACTTCTGGTTTTACTGCGATGGTACGTGCAATAACCAGACGCTGCTGCTGACCACCGGACATACCCAGTGCGCTTTCATGCAGACGATCTTTTACTTCATCCCACAGAGCGGCAGATTTCAGTGCCCACTCAACCGTTTCATCGATAACACGCTTTTTAGTTACGCCCTGAATACGCAGGCCGTAGGCAACGTTCTCATAAATGGATTTCGGGAATGGGTTTGGCTTCTGGAATACCATACCTACGCGACGACGCAGTTCAGCGATATCAACGCTACGATCATAGATGTTGCTGTTGTCCATCAGGATTTCACCTGTGATGTTACAACCATCTACCAGATCGTTCATGCGGTTAAAGCAGCGCAGCAGTGTGGATTTACCACAACCGGATGGGCCGATAAACGCAGTTACGCGGTTTTTCGGGATAACCATGTCGATACCGTGCAGAGCTTCGTTATCGCCATAGGAAAGTTTCAGGTCCTTAACTTCAAGAGCCAGAGTCTCTTCGTTCAGGTCCAGAGTACGGCTGTCTCGCTGCATAGAAGAAATATCAATTGCGTGTGTTTTAGCTTCGCTAGTCATTTTAGCAACCTTTTAAATAATTCTGTCCGATAGTTACATTTCAAGCGCTTTATATTTCTCACGCAGGTGGTTTCGAATCTGGATAGCTGTAATGTTCAGCATCGCGATTACTGCCACCAGCAGGAGCGCCGTTGCATATACCAGCGGACGAGCCGCTTCTACATTCGGGCTCTGGAAACCAACATCATAGATGTGGAAGCCCAAGTGCATAAATTTCTGATCCAGGTGCAGGAACGGGTAGTTACCATCTAATGGCAGGCTTGGTGCAAGTTTTACTACACCTACCAGCATCAGTGGGGCTACCTCACCCGCAGCTCTGGCAATCGCCAGAATTACACCGGTCATAATTGCCGGGCTGGCCATTGGGATAACAATTTTCATCAGGGTTTCGAACTTAGTCGCACCCAGTGCCAGAGAACCTTCACGTGTCGCACGCGGGATACAAGTCAGGCCTTCCTCTGTCGCTACAATTACAACCGGTACTGTCAGCAGTGCCAAAGTGATGGATGCCCACAGAAGACCAGGCGTACCAAATGTTGGTGCTGGCTTCGCCTCTGGGAAGAATGCGTCATCTATGTGACCACCCAGGAAGTAAACGAAGAAACCCAGACCAAATACACCGTATACGATGGATGGTACACCCGCCAGGTTGTTTACTGCGATACGAATAACGCGGGTAACGAAACCCTGTTTTGCGTATTCACGCAGGTAAACCGCAGCAACCACACCAAATGGCGTTACCATCACGGACATGATCAGTACCATCAGTACGGTACCGTAGATTGCTGGGAAGATACCGCCTTCAGTGTTTGCTTCGCGAGGATCTTCACTCAGGAATTCCCAGATTTTTGCAAAGTAGTGGCCGATCTTGCCGCCGATGCTCATATCGTTTGGTAGGAACGCACGAACAACCCATGCAAGCTTGAACTCAACAATTTTACCGTTAGCAATTTCAGCGGTCAGAGTATCGCGGTTAACTGCATTGTACAGAGCCAGAAGCTCACCTTGCAGAGACTCATACTCCATATCCAGTTCTTTACGGCGGTCATCGATTTCCTGATAAGGTGCTGAATCGGTTACTTCTTTCAGCTGCAGAGAACGCTCTTTAAGACGCAGGCGCTCCATCTCATAGTTGATCGAGCCGATTTTGTCTTTTTCGATGTCCTTGATCTGGTCGTAGATGGTCAGAGTACGTTCAATACGCGCCTGGAATTCGTTCCAAAGGGCCATGTACTCTTCAGTTTTCTCATAGCCTTCGTAGCTGGCTACAACTTTGCCATCTTCTTTAATGCTGCGTAGGTAGCCATAGAAGTTACCCCATTCACGGCGTTCAGCCGCAAACAACATTTCTGGCTTACTCTTATCAGAATTAAATGCATCCAGAATCCAGATGAAGTCAGTGCCACCGTGATCACGGTTACCAATCTTCATCAGAACGCGGTCCATTGTCTCCACACCTTCCGGTACTTTAACGCCGCTGTCACGCAGCTGTTCCGCAGGAACTTCAACTTCCTGAACACGCTCACCAATCATACGAATGGTGTTGTCGTTTTCTGTGTAGTTAGTCTGAACAATATCTGCTGGCCAAAAGTGGCCCAGGCCACGAACTGCGATCAGAGTCAGCAGACCAACGACCATGATCATACAGATCGCTACGGCACCAGCATTCAACCATACCCAAGGTGCGCCGGATTTTGTCCATTCACTAAATGACTGTCTCATTTTCTTAATCCTCAATACGCACGGTTACAGTGAGCCATACTTCTTACGCAGGCGTTGACGAACCAACTCGGCCAGCGTATTTACGAAGAATGTGAACAGGAAGAGTACGAAGGCTGCCAGGAACAGAATGCGGTAGTGGGTACTACCTACTTCAGATTCAGGCATCTCCACAGCGATGTTTGCTGCCAGAGTACGCATACCCTCAAAGATGTTCATATCCATGATTGGCGTATTACCTGTCGCCATCAGTACGATCATGGTTTCACCTACCGCACGACCCATACCGATCATTACCGCAGAGAAGATACCCGGGCTCGCAGTTGGCATAACTACGCGAACCAGTGTCTGCCATGGTGTAGCACCCAGTGCCAGGGAACCATAAGACAGGTGCTTAGGCACTGCGAAGATCGCATCCTCAGTAATCGAGAAGATCGTTGGGATAACCGCAAAGCCCATCGCAATACCCACAACCAGAGCGTTACGCTGATCGTAAGGTATCCCCAGCTCCTGGCTTACCCAGTAACGCATCTCAGTACCAAACAGCATCTGCTCAATGCCTGGAGCAATCCAGAAGCTGAACAGAGTCGCTATGACAATAACCGGCACCAGCAGGGCTGCATCCCAGCCATCAGGTACCAGATAACGAACGGTTTTAGGCGCATTAGACCAGGCAAATGCAAAGCCGATGATCGCGGCGGGTATCACTAATAAGGTGACAAATATCCCGGCGAGGTTAACTTCCATAAATGGCGCAAGCCACAGACCTGCCAGGAAGCCCAGGATTACTGTAGGCAGTGCTTCCATCAATTCGATGAAAGGTTTTACCTTCTTACGCATGGCAGGAACCATGAAGTAAGCGGTATAGATTGCACCACAGATCGCCAGGGGAGTACCCAGAAGCATCGCGTAGAATGCGGCTTTCAAAGTACCGAATGCCAAAGGCATCAGGCTGTATTTCGGTTCAAAATCGTTGGTTGATGCTGAAGACTGCCACGTGAACTCAGGCTCTTGATAACCTTCGTACCAGACTTTCTCCCACAAAGCGCTCCAGGAAATTTCCGGATGCTCATTGTGAATCGCCCATAGGGTCAATTCACCCTCTTTTTCTACCAGCAACGCATTTGAACGTGGGGCCATGGCAATCGTTTCAACATTGCCCTGCGCCACAGCTGCATTTAAAGAGTTACGCTCAGCAGTCGTGCTGTATACAGATAGGTCGCCATTATCAGTAATGGTTACGAAACCTTTACGGCGGTGTTCAATAGCAATAGAACTGATAGGAGCCGAACCGTTTTTAAATTCACGGATCTTGGTCATCAACCATTCATTATTTTCGTTACGTACCAGGAACCACTGTGAAGTCACACCCTTATTGTCAGAGATCAGCAGGGAGTTACCGCCCAGCAACCATTTGAATGAGGTGATATCACCAGAGGTTGTGTCCAGCAGCTGAGTAATCGCAGGGCCGCCTTGAGCCTTAAGGTCAACAACCGTTAGTTTGTTGTCTGCTCCGGAAACCATCATCCAGCGCTGATCTGGCATGATCAGGACTTTGCTTACAGGCGCGTTAAGTTCTGGCAGTGAGAAATCACTCGTATCAGCCATTACTTCTTCAGTAATGATATTCTCGGTCAGGCTGATAGATACACCTACCAGCTTCGAAGGCTGACCACCAACCAGTGTCCATTCTTCCTCTTCACCGTTGAAAGCCAGAACTTCAACAGGACCTTCAGAAACCTGAATAGGCTCAGCACCTAATGGGTATTCCAGAACCGGTGTGATTACGCGAACACCATTAGGATATGTTGATTTGTACTTGTGCTTATAGATGAACGCCTGGCCGTTACTCAAACCCAGAGCAAAGATACCACTGTATTCTGAAGCCAGTGCAAAGCTTGTTACGGAAACGCCTTCTGGAAGGGTGATCGCTTCTTCTTTAAGAACTTCACCATTACGGGTGTTAAAGAAAACCATCTTTCCTGAATCAGTAACACGCAGGCCAATCTCGGTCTGCTCTTCCATCGTCAGATAAAGTGTTTTACCCGTACCAGGAACAGCATAAGGAGCTATTTCCTGATTGTTTTCCTGCCAGCGTTCAATTTTGGCAGATTCAAACAGCGGAGCAACTTCATACAGAAGGTAAAAGAAGATCAACAGAATTGCGACGATTACGCTAATACCACCGAAAGCGATGCCGCCAGCGGCCATCTTATCCTTCAGGGCACGGATGCTTCTGTGACGCTTCGCCGCTGGGGTGTCAAAGTCCAGTTCGCTAGAAACGGTCTTGTCTGTACTCATGGCACAAGGTCCTGGGTTAGGGAACTTAAAGTTCTCGGAAAATTACGGCGCGTACAATATTAAAAGTTTGTTACACCAATGTTACAAAGGGTGTAATAAAGCAAAAAAGGGAGCCTGAAATGGCTCCCTTTTTTGTTCAGCATTAGGCTGGGATGTATTACATGCCCAGAGCAGCCATCTGCTTCTTAACAACTGCAGCAGGCAGTGGGATGTAGCCATCTTTAACTACAACTTCCTGACCTACTTTAGACATTACCATTTTCAGGAATTCTTTCTCCAGAGGAGCCAGAGGCTGACCAGGCTTCTTGTTCACGTATACATACAGTGAACGAGCCAGTGGGTAAGTGCCGTTCAGAGCGTTAGCTGGAGTTGCTTCAACGAAAGCAGTACCTTCTTTCTTAGTCAGAGGCAGTGCACGTACGGAAGCAGTTTTGTAACCGATACCAGAGTAACCGATAGCGTTCAGAGAAGTAGAAACAGACTGTACAACAGAAGCAGAACCTGGCTGCTCGTTTACGTTGTTCTTGAAGTCACCTTTACACAGGCCTTTCTTCTTGAAGTAACCGTAAGTACCGGATACAGAGTTACGGCCGAACAGCTGAACGCTCTTGTCAGCCAGAGCGCCAGTTACGCCTGCGTCACCCCAAGTTTTGATTTCAGCTGGAGCGCCACACTTACGAGTAGAAGAGAAGATCGCATCAACCTGAGCGATAGTCAGACCTTCAACTGGGTTGTCTTTGTGTGCGAATACAGCCAGAGCGTCGATAGCTACAGCAACTGGAGTTGGCTTGTAACCGAATTTCTTTTCGAACGCTTCAATTTCTTTGTCCTTCATCTTACGAGACATAGGACCAATGTTAGAAGTACCTTCAGTCAGAGCTGGTGGAGCAGTAGAAGAACCTGCAGCCTGAATCTGGATGTTAACGTTAGGATAGCTACGCTTGAATTCTTCAGCCCACAGAGTCATCAGGTTAGCCAGAGTGTCTGAACCTACAGAAGACAGGTTACCAGAAACACCGGAAGCCTTTGAGTATACAGGCAGATCTTTGTCCAGCAGGTCAGATGCGTTTGCAGCTACGCAAGTTGCAGACATTGCAACAGCAGCAAGCAGCTTTTTCATTGGTTTCATGATGTAGAGCTCCAGAGAGTCTTTAATTAGTGTGAGTTTCGATGACGGCACTATAGGCGGGTTTAATTACAAAAATGTGACAGGTTGTAGCATTTTTTGGATTTTGGAATTTTTTTCATTTTCAGCTCATATTCTTTGGACCTAAGTATTATGTGAGCTTATGGTTTATTCTATGCCGCTAGACTTTATACAAATTAGTAGGGCTGATAAGCCTAACCAGGGCCTGTTAACAGGCCCTAAGATAAAAGCCACAAAAGGCAGAGGCCAGATAATGATAAAAAGTAATGACCAAACTCTGCAGCCTGAGGGTGAGTTAATGTTACAAATCCCGGCATGTAGTGAGGCAACCAATATGTTTGGTGATGTATACAGCGGCTGGGTCGCTGCCAATGTTGTCAAAGCATCAGAGATTTATGCCGCAAGGCAGTCGCAGGGCAGGGTCTCGACAGTCTCAATTGGAGAGATGACATTTATGTCGCCGGTATTAGTCGGCGCTGTTATGTCTTTTTATACTCGGATACTGGAGAAAGGAAACAGTTCTATGAAGATTCTGGTTGAAGTGTGGAGTAGTTCTCCTGATGGGGTCGAGCAACGTAAGGTAACAGAATCTGAATGTGTTCAGGTGGCGATTGATGGCCATGGGCATATCCGTGCTCTGGATTATTTATAGGAGGGACTGTCTGTGGATTACTCGGGTAGTTGTCATTGCGGCGCGGTTAAATTTACGTTTTCTGCGGATCAAATCACAGAAGGGTTGCGCTGCAATTGCTCTATTTGCCTCAAAAAAGGGGCGTTAATGAGTAACTTCTTTATTGCGCCTGATGATCTTAGGATTGAAAGTGAACCTGATGTTTTATCTTCCTATCAATTTGCCAGCCATGTGGCGAAGCATTTCTTCTGTAATAACTGTGGTATTTATTCCTTTCACCAAACCAAGCGTAAGCCCGGTTTTTACAGGGTTAATCTTGGATGCGTAGATGGCATTGATAGCCTAAGCTTACCTGTAGTGCTTGCAGATGGGGCTGCATTCTAGTTATCAACAGGCAAGACAGGTGATGATATGCAAGAGTACGAAGGCCGTTGCCACTGCGGCGCGATTAAGTTCAGCTTCAAGGCTCCCAAGATTGTTGATGGGTTAAGATGCAACTGCACTATCTGCAGTAATAAAGGTGCCTTGATGAGCAGTTTCCTGGTGCCGCAGGAAGACCTTCTGGTGGAGATAAAAGATGGGGCGCTTGCGACCTATAAATTCGCCTCCGAGGTGGCAGAGCATCATTTTTGTAAGATCTGTGGCATCTATCCATTTCATCACACACTGCGAAAGAAAGGACATTACCGGGTAAACCTGGGCTGCATAGAGGGCGTGGATTCGTTGAAGTTACCTTTTGACGTTATTGATGGTGCTTCGCTCTAAAGGCTTCGGAGTCGGATCAGCCAAAGAACCAGTAACCCACAAAAATTGCCGCAATGATGCCCGCAAGGTCGGCCGTTAAACCGCACGCGATGGCATGCCGGGTATGCCTTATCCCTACAGAACCGAAATAAACCGCCAGTACATAAAATGTGGTTTCTGTTGAACCCTGAATCACTGAAGCCAAGTAGGCCGGGAAAGAATCAACGCCATGGCTGTTCATGGTTTCCAGCATCATTGCCCTAGCCCCTGAACCGGAAAACGGTTTCATTATGGCGGTAGGCAGAGCATCAGCGAAGCGGGTGTCCATGCCGAGTAAGCCAATACCTTCTTTTAATATCCAGATAAATCCTTCTAATGCACCACTCGCTCTCAGTACACCTATCGCAACGAGCATGGCTAACAGGTAAGGAATAATTTTGATGGCTACATCGAATCCTTGTTTAGCACCTTCAATAAAGGTTTCGTAGATATTGATCCCTTTAAGATGAGCAACGCTGAGAAAACCAATAATGGCGGAAAAGATCAGCAGGTTACCGACTAATGATGATTGTCGTTGTAATTCATCAATCGTCAGCGTGGTGAAGTAACCAATAAAAGCCAGTAGAAACGCAACAAAACCACCTATATACAGTAGGGTCACGCGTTCCCATAAACGAATTTTTTGTACGAAACTGACTGCCAGCA
>JASBRM010000141.1 GCA_030149405.1 Neptuniibacter sp.
TTCAGGTTACGGGTTTCACCTACAGACCCTTTAGTTGTCTGACGTGGCGCTCGGTTCACACTGCTCTTAAAGCGCGTATTACCCAGACCATGAAATCCACCCTGTGCAATTTTTTCAATCTGACCAATTTCGGTCATATCCGCCAGGATCTCATCCGTATCAGTATCGATAATGGTAGTACCTACAGGCACTTTCAGGGTCAGGTCTTCACCTTTAGGGCCAGTACAGTTACGCCCCATCCCACCTTTACCATTTTCCGCTTTGTAATGACGGGTAAATCGATAATCGATCAGGGTATTCAGGTTTTCATCTGCCTCGAAGAAAATCGAGCCACCATCACCACCGTCACCACCATCAGGGCCACCCTTGGGGATATACTTCTCACGTCGGAAGCTCATGCAACCATTGCCACCTTTACCGGCTTCCACCGTGATGACCGCTTCATCGACAAATTTCATTTTCTCACCCCAAAAGTATCTAGCAGGAAATCTGGCACTAAACCCCAAACCTATTTCAGACTCAGTGGCAGATTACCTAGGAATCATAAACAAAAAAGCTCCGCCTTGGCGGAGCTTTTTAGAAGCATTAAATCTTCAATTAAGCATCAACTACAGAGATGTACTGACGCTTCTGAGGACCTTTAACTTCGAATTTAACAACGCCGTCTGCTTTAGCAAACAGAGTGTGATCTTTACCACAACCTACGTTTTCACCTGCATGGAACTTAGTACCACGCTGACGAACAAGGATGTTTCCAGCAATAACTGCCTGACCACCGTATCGCTTAACGCCAAGTCGTTTCGACTCGGAATCGCGACCGTTCTTAGTAGAACCACCAGCCTTCTTATGAGCCATCTATCTAACTCCTAACTCGGTTAATATTAGGCAGAAATGCCAGTAATTTTAACTTCAGTAAACCACTGACGGTGGCCCTGACGTTTCATGTGATGCTTACGACGCTTGAACTTGATGATCTCAACTTTCTTAGCGCGGCCGTGCTGAACAACTTCAGCAGTCACTTTAGCACCGTCTACAACAGGCTCACCAATTTTCAGGTCATCACCGTTGCCAACCAGAAGAACACGATCAAACTCAACGTTTGAACCCGCTTCTGCCTGCAGTTTTTCCAGTTTAAGGGTTTCACCTTCCTGGACGCGGTACTGTTTACCACCGCTTACGATTACTGCGTACATGTTTCTCTCCGTTTATTGCCCAACCAGCTACTATTGAAGAAACCTACTTCTAATGGCTACACCATATGGTAGGGAGCGATTATTGGTTGGGTCAGGGCGCGCGATTATATAGCAATTGATGATGCAGCACAACAAAAACAAGGTTTCACCTTTAGGACATTGACAGTTCCCAAGCAGCCCCCTAGCATTCGCGCTAAACAAATCACTAAAAAGCTATCTGTTCGCCGAATTATGCAACCACATCAACTCAATCCAGTTATCGAACCCCAATTTGAACAGGTTAATGATTACATCATTAATCATCTGGGCTCCAACGTACCTTTGGTTGAGAAAATTGGTCATTACATTGTCGAAAGCGGCGGCAAACGTCTGCGCCCTCTTTTAGTTTTGCTGGCAGCCAACGCAGCGGGATACAAAGGCGACAAGCATATTCCTCTGGCAGCAATAATCGAATTTATTCACACTGCGACATTACTGCATGACGATGTTGTGGATAACTCCGAACTGCGTCGAGGCAAAGATACCGCAAATGCTAAATGGGGTAATGCTCCAAGCGTGCTGGTTGGCGACTTTTTATACTCCCGCGCATTTCAAATCATGGTAGAAATTGGCTCCATGCAGATCATGGAAGTGATCTCCAATGCCACTAACGTGATTGCTGAAGGTGAAGTACTGCAGTTGCTTAATACCAAAAACCCGGATACCACTGAAGACGCATACATGCAGGTGATTCTGGGCAAAACAGCCATGCTGTTCGAAGCAGCCACTGAAGCCGGTGCTATTCTGGCTGAAGCCTCAGACAAAGAACGTGAAGCTTTACGCTTATACGGGCTGCACCTGGGTACAGCTTTCCAACTGATTGACGATGTGATGGATTACCTCTCTACCTCTGAAGAGATGGGCAAAAATGTCGGGGATGATCTTGCAGAAGGCAAAGCCACACTGCCTCTGATCCACGCGATGCGAGCAGGTAATGAAGAGCAGCGTCAGTTAGTTAGACAAGCCATTCGCAAAGGCGGCCTGGACGATTTACAGCCAATTCTGGATACCGTGAAAGCGACAGGCGCAATTGAATACACTCAGGAAAAAGCACAACAAGAAGCTGATAAAGCTATTGCTGTGCTGGCTGATATTCCTGATAGCTCATTCAAAGAGACGCTTAAACTGCTGGCCGATATTGCAGTTAAACGTAAGAGCTAAACGGGCTTTCAGCCTCTCTTACCCTGTAACAGCCAAGTCACTTCATGGCGACCCGCATCTCTTGGGTCGTCAGGTTGAACTCTGTCCAGACACTTGATTTCAAATTGTTTACCGAATAATGCTTCTACCTCATCTGCACTGACACTAAAAGGCGGGCCTGATTGCTCATCAAATTCCAGTGTTATCAATAGGATCTTTGCGGTCGTGGACAATATTTTCTGTAGGTGATCCACGTATTTAGCACGCATCTCTAGAGGTAAAGCGATCAAAGCCGCGCGATCATAAACAGCCGTCACGCCTAAAAGATCTTCTTGTGTTAAATTAAAGAAATCACCACAGAGAACGTCGATACCATCAATTGAATGGCTCGTAAAATTGCCACTCTCAACCATTACTGGCTCGGCATCATTTTCGGAAAAGAAAGCTTCGCAGGCTGTAGCATTCAACTCCACCCCCAACACTTCGTGCCCCTGTTCACGCAACCAGAGCATATCGCGGCTTTTACCACATAACGGGACAAAAACCTTTTCATCTCCTTTTAAACCCATCCTTTGCCAATAGGACTGCAGGTAAGGATTAATTTCCTTCTGATGAAAGCCTATTTTCCCGTCAGACCACTTTTTATGCCAAAAATCATGTTCCATCTGCCTACTTACACCTAAGTCGTAAAGTTTTTCGCTAATTAATATGACACAGATCGTGCCTAGTGCCGATGAAGTCGGTATAATTGCGCGATATTTTTACAAAGAACCCGGTTAGAAAGAATCTAATGACAAGACCTTCCTCTTTTAATCGCGATGAACTGCTGTCTTGCGGTCACGGCGAAATGTTTGGACCTGGCAATGCACGCCTGCCAATTGGCAACATGCTAATGATGGATCGTATCCTAAAAATCACTGAAGATGGTGGCGAGTTCGGTAAAGGCGAAATCATCGCTGAGCTGG
The DNA here is from genome assembly GCA_030149405.1 of Neptuniibacter sp. Taxonomy (GTDB): domain Bacteria; phylum Pseudomonadota; class Gammaproteobacteria; order Pseudomonadales; family Balneatricaceae; genus Neptuniibacter. Next base: position 3,338 of record JASBRM010000141.1, read on the forward strand.
ATATCAATCCTGACCTGTGGTTCTTTGGCTGTCACTTCGAGGAAGATCCTGTGATGCCTGGTTGTCTGGGTCTGGATGCTATGTGGCAACTGGTTGGCTTCTACCTGGGTTGGAAAGGCAATCCTGGTCGCGGTCGTGCTCTGGGTTCTGGCGAAGTTAAGTTCTTTGGTCAGGTTTTGCCACACGCGAAAAAAGTTACTTACAACATCCAGCTTAAACGCGTTATTGAGCGCAAGCTGGTTATGGGCATTGCTGATGGCAGCATGTCTGTGGATGGGCGAGAAATTTACACCGCAAAAGATCTGCGTGTAGGCCTGTTCACTTCGACTGATAATTTCTAATCGAAATAACAGTTTTTCTAGTCAAGCTAAGGCTCTGAATTCAGAGCCTTTCTTCTATATTCCGCGTAGTTTTTCGCGAATTTCCTAGCCAAATGCATAGGATTCACGGAAAATAAGCGCCTCAAATTAGAAAAAAAGAGAGAGAAGCATATGCGTCGCGTTGTTGTTACTGGTATGGGGATTGTTTCTTGTCTGGGCACAGATAAAGAGACTGTTCTGGAATCACTACAGCAGGGTCGTTCTGGTATTAAATTTCAGGAAGACTATAAAGAGCGCGGTTTCCGCAGCCACGTAGCCGGCAGCATCGATATCGATTTCTCTGAGAAAATCGACCGTAAGCTCCTGCGCTTTATGGGTGATGCCGCTGCATACACTTACATTGCTATGCAGGAAGCGATTGCAGATTCAAACCTGGCAGAAGATCAGGTGTCCAACGTACGCACAGGCCTGATTGTAGGTTCTGGTGGTGCTTCAGCTGAAAATATCGTTGATACTGCAGACATCACTCGTGAAAAAGGCGTTAAGCGTGTTGGCCCATATCGTGTTACTCGTACAATGGGTTCTACAGTATCTGCATGCCTGGCAACACCTTTCAAGATCAAAGGTGTTAACTATTCCATTACTTCTGCTTGTGCGACAAGTGCACACTGTATTGGTAATGCGATGGAGCAGATCCAGCTGGGTAAACAAGATGTTGTATTCGCAGGTGGCGGTGAAGAACTGCACTGGGTTCAGACTGCAATGTTTGATGCAATGGGCGCTCTTTCCAGCAAATATAACGAAACTCCAGAAAAAGCGTCACGCGCATATGATGCAAACCGTGATGGTTTTGTTATCGCAGGCGGCGCCGGCGTTTTGGTTATCGAAGAACTTGAACACGCAAAAGCACGTGGCGCTAAAATCTATGCTGAACTGGTAGGTTACGGTGCGACATCCGATGGCTACGACATGGTTGCTCCATCTGGCGAAGGCGCTGCCCGCTGCATGGAACTGGCAATGTCTACTGTTGATGGCGATATCGACTACATCAACGCTCACGGCACATCTACTCCTGCTGGCGACATGCAGGAACTGAAAGCAATGAAACAAACTTTCGGTGACAAAATGCCTACAGTGACTTCTACTAAGTCTCTGTCTGGTCACTCTCTGGGTGCTGCAGGCGTACAGGAAGCTATTTACTCGCTGATCATGCAGGAAAATAACTTCATTGCAGCGTCTGCAAACATTGAAGAGCTGGACCCAGAAGCGGAAGGCATGCCAATCGCTACTGAGAAACAGGAAAATGTAGAACTGAAGCGTGTTATGTCTAACAGCTTCGGTTTTGGTGGTACAAACGCTACCCTAGTATTTGAAAAGCTAGACGCGTAAGTATCTACCGAACATAAAAAAACCGCCGGATGGCGGTTTTTTTATGTCTCAAATTTAGAAAAGTCAGCCGGTTAGATCAGCTTAAGTTCCTGCATATGCTTTTCCAGCCACTCCACCATATCCTGATGAATCTCGTCGACGCTGCGACCTTCTACCGGAATAGGCTCACCTATGTGCACCTGTACTGTACCAGTACTTTTAGTAAAGCTCTTACCCGGCCAGTAATGACCAGCATCATGAATCATTGGAATCACAGGTACGCCTGCACTTAAAGCCAGCATTGCACCACCCTTATTGAACTTACCCATTTTGCCTACAGGTACTCGGGTACCCTGAGGAAAAATAATTACAGGAATATCTTCTTCCAGGCGGGATTTACCTTCAGTCAGCAGTTGCTTTAACGCACCACGACGCTGGCTACGATCTATTGCGATTGGCTTAAGCAATCCCAGCGCCCAACCAAAGAATGGAATCTTCAGCAGTTCTTTTTTTAATACCGTACACTGAGGACGCACTAACGTCTGTAGATAAAGCGTCTCCCACTCACTTGAGTGATTCGCCACGACGACATATGCACCATCGTCCGGTAGGTTCTCACGCCCAGTGACCTTCACGCCTAAACCACAACAAAAGCGCAGCCAGAACATATAGAAATAATTAATGCCTGTTACCATTTTAAAGCGACCACGAAAATCCAGAACAGGCGCTAACAGTAAACAGAAGGAAGCATAGATAATGGTCAGCGGGTAAAAGCCAGCATAATAAAATACAGCGCGAAGTTTCTGGAACATAGAAGGCTTCGATTGAGTCACTTTAGCCTCCGGTTACCGGCGGAAAAAATGCAACTTCATCTCCAGAGGTGACCACCTGATCAAAATCACACATTTCCTGATTTACTGCAGCCAGGACCTGTGAGTCCTGCAACACCTTCTGCCACTCTTCTCCGCGTTCAGCCACTAGATGCGCAACCAGAGAAGCTACATTATCAACAGCATCAGGCAGTTCTATGTTCTCACTTTCAAGGCCCAGGCGTTCTCGTAAGCTCGCAAAATAAACCAGCTTCAGCATATTATTTCTCCACCTTCCAGTGACCACTCTTGCCACCTTTCTTCTCAAGCAGTTTCACTGAACTGATTACCATGCCTTTATCCACAGCCTTACACATATCATAAATTGTAAGGCCTGCCACAGAAGCTGCAGTTAAGGCTTCCATTTCTACACCTGTTTGACCAGCGAGCTTACAGGTTGCCATGATCTCAACCACGTTTCGCTCAGCATTGGGGACCAATTCAACAGCAACCTTACTCAACATCAGCGGATGACATAAAGGGATCAATTCACTGGTTTTTTTCGCAGCCTGAATACCCGCAATACGCGCCACAGCCAGCACATCGCCTTTTTTATTGCCACCTTCAGTAATCAGCTTAAGGGTCTCAGGCAACATTTGAACTTCAGAGTATGCTGTTGCTTCCCGGAAAGTCACTTGTTTTTCCGAGACATCCACCATATTTGCATTGCCCTGCTCGTCGAGATGGGTCAACTGGCTCATGATGGCTCCTGTATTTTTTTCTGATTAATAACCGGGTTTGCATACATCTGGCGCAGGATCTCCTGAGCACCACCAGCAACCTGACCAATACGTTCTTCAAAACCTTTTTTCTGCTCATCACTGATATCAGCACTCTGACCAGCAGCCAGCAAGTTTGAAGAATGAAGATGGTAGTTTTCTATAATCTGGCGATCAATCTCTTCAGCAAGCGCCTCTGGTGAGTCAAAATCAGCTTCGATCGGATCACCAAAAGCGACATGCACATGACCTTTGTTGCCGGTAATACCTTTAACAATGCTGGCAATGTCTTCGTATTGGGACTTCTCGTAACTGCCTTCAGTTGCCTTAGCATGCAGCTCATTTGCCTTCAGGTAATCACAAGGATCGTATTCATACGAAATGGAAACCGGCACGATATTTAATCGTTTAACCTGTTCTGGGAAAGAACGTGCCTTCCTGTGAGCCATATACAACATTTTCAGAATCGCAGGATCGGTTGCATCATTGCCATCCTTCGCTCGCCCCTCTCTCTGAGCCAGCCAGATAGAGTGACCATTTACGATGCTGTGATCAATGTAAGACGATAACTGAGTCAGCGCTTTCATCATTTCTCGACCAGTGGCAGAACGATTAACAATGAAGCTTTTGTTCAAACGCATAATGTCTGAAACATAAGGTTTACGCAGCAGGTTATCGCCAATGGCGATACGCACTGTATCCATACCGAACTGATGACGAACCCAGTTTACAAAAGCCGGGTCCATAGCGATATCACGATGGTTTGAGATAAACAGATAGGACTCTTCAGGATCCAGGAGATCAATGCCGCTACAAGTGAGTTTTGTTGTAGAGCGCGCAATCATCTTCTTCATGTAGTTCGCGACCAGCATCTGAAAGTCATAAACACTTTCAACTTCGCCAACTTTAGCAGCTAAGGCAATTCGTACAAACGGTTTTAAAAGCCAGCCAAATTTGTCCGCCATTTTTGGAAACTGGTACTGTGTTACTGCAGTGAGAAACTCGTTGTTATGCAGAATTTTGGTCAGAACATCTGCCACTTCATCATCATGGTAAGGTCTGATCTCTTTATACGGATCCTGCTGTTCAGTCATGCATTCCTCAGTAACATCTCAAAATTTCGGCGTATTTTACCGTTTTATCCTACAAACTTCAGGCCTATTTAGTGTCTTCTAACTCAACAGCTCTGAGAATGGTATGAAGCTCACTTCATCACCTTCTGCAACCTGCATATCGGGTGGTACCACCACCAAACCATTCGCCCAACTGGCGGATGTAAGCACGCCAGAACTCTGATTATTGAAAGGCGCTGCAACCCCATTTTCCAGTCGCGCTCGTAGATATTCCTGTCGCTTATTCTGGCCTTTACGTTCAAAACCCGCTTTCACTGTAACTTCCAAAGGAGCCCTGTATTGCTCCCCTTGAAGTTGAAGCAGCATAGGTCGGGCAAGTAAGCAGAAAGTCAGGAGCGTGGAGGTTGGATTGCCGGGTAAACCGATAAATGGTGTTGAACCTACTCGACCATAAGCAACTGGTTTCCCGGGCTTAATCTTGATCTTCCACATATCCAGCACACCGAGTGTTTCGATAGCACCTTTTACGTGATCTTCCTCACCTACCGATACGCCACCGGTACTGATGATAGCATCGGCATTCTCAGCAGCAGTTTGCAGAGCTTAAATTAGGTGATATTTCAGAGTTTCCTTTTGGAGATCCACCGGATAACCGTTTCATCAATGATGGTTTTAAGCTACTGCAGGAGTTAGGTGCAGTAGATGCTAAACGTA
>JASBRM010000143.1 GCA_030149405.1 Neptuniibacter sp.
GCGTTTTCAGCGCGAGCAAGCTGAGATAGAGCAGTCCCTGCAAAGCGATGATCCATACCAATTCAATCATCCCGAATGGATGATCGCTAAGTTAAAAAACAACTGGCCGGATCATTGGCAACAGATTCTCGATGCCAATAACCAGCAGGCACCACTGACGTTGCGGGTAAATCAACGCGCCACAAACAGGCATGATTACCAACAACAACTGAGTCAGGTTGTAGAATCTGAGCCCACCCCATACAGCCAACATGGCCTGCGACTGGCGGAATCAGTGAATGTTGAGGTTCTCCCCGGTTACAAAGTGGGTGCGTTTAGCGTACAGGATGAAGCCGCACAGCTATCCGCTCAACTACTGGATCTAAAACCTGACCAACGAGTCTTGGACGCCTGTGCTGCACCAGGCGGCAAGCTTTGCCATATTCTGGAAACCGAACCCAAGCTGCGATCAGTCGATGCTGTGGAATTGGAAGAAAAACGCTGTCAACGCATCCGTGACAACCTCCAACGCCTTCGTGTAAAGGCTAATCTGATCATTGCTGATGCTTCGAAACAGGATTGGTGGGGTGGTGATTTATATGATCGGATCCTATTGGATGCCCCTTGCTCAGCTACCGGTGTTATTCGACGCAACCCGGATATAAAATACCTGAGAAAAGGTGAGAATATTCACGAAATATCCACCCTTCAGTCTTCGATCCTTGACAATTGCTGGTCGATGCTCAAACCCGGTGGCAAGTTGTTATATGCAACCTGCTCAATTTTCCCTCAGGAAAATGAGCGTTTGGTCGGGCGTTTTGTGTCTCAGAATACCGATGCTGAACACATCAAAATAGAAGCAGAGTGGGGACTTGAGCGTGAATACGGTCGCCAGCTATTCCCACAAGAGAATGGCCATGACGGTTTCTACTATGCACTTTTGCAGAAAACAGAGTAAGCTCCAGTTAGATTTGTACAGCGGGCATAACCGCGCCAATTAAGGCAGATCATGAAGATTATTATTCTTGGTGCCGGACAGGTAGGCGGCACACTGGCAGAAAACCTTGCCAATGAAGATAACGATATCACCATTGTTGATACCGACTCAGCACGTTTGCGTGAGCTACAGGATCGCCTCGATATCCGAACCGTAGAAGGCAAAGCCAGCTACCCATCGATTCTGGACCAGGCTGGCGCTCAGGATGCGGATATGCTGATTGCAGTAACAAACTCTGACGAAGTCAATATGATCGCCTGCCAGGTGGGTCAGACTCTGTTTAACACGCCGACTAAAATCGCTCGTGTTCGAGAGCATGATTATCTGCGCAAAAACCAGCAGATCTTTGGTGAGAAAGACATCCCGATTGATGTCCGTATCAGCCCTGAATTATTGGTTACCAAACACATTAAACGTCTGATTCAACACCCTGGTGCCCTTCAGGTTCTTGATTTTGCCGATGGCAAGGCCCAGCTCGTAGCAGTCAAAGCCTACTACGGGGGTCCATTGGTAGGCCGTGAGATCTCTTATCTTCGTGCTCATATGCCCGCAGTTGATACTCGCGTAGCCGCAATTTTCCGACGAGGAAGTCCAATTCTTCCTGAAGGAAATACCGTGATTGAAGCGGATGATGAAGTCTTCTTCATCGCAGCTAAAAAAGATATTCGCTCTGTTATGAGTGAGCTGCGTCGCCTGGATAACCCTTACAAGCGTATTATTATTGCCGGAGGCGGCAACATCGGTGCCCGTCTGGCTGAATCGATTGAAAATGATTTTCAAGTAAAAATCATCGAGCGTAATATGCAACGCTGCAACATGCTCGCTCGCAACCTTGATAACACCATTGTTCTGCAGGGCAGTGCCTCAGACCGTGAACTTCTGATTGAAGAAAATATCGAAGATTGTGACGTTTTCTGCGCGCTAACCAATGATGATGAAGCCAATATCATGGCCTCCATGCTGGCAAAACGACAGGGCGCCCGTACTGTAATGACCCTGATCAACAACCCTGCTTACGTAGATCTGGTACAGGGCGGGGCAATTGATATCGCCATTTCACCACAGCAGACCACGATCGGCGCTCTTCTGACTCATGTACGTCGTGGTGACGTCGTTGCAGTACACTCTCTGCGACGTGGTGCAGCTGAGGCACTAGAAGCAGTCGCCCATGGCGACAAAGGCTCTTCTAAAGTGGTTGGCAGAACCATTGAAGAAATTAACCTGCCTCCAGGTACAACCATCGGTGCAATTGTTCGTAATGATGAGGTATTGATTGCTCACGATGACGTCATGGTAGAAAGTGGCGATCATGTCATCCTGTTCCTGGTTGATAAGAAACGAATTACTGAGGTTGAGCGCCTGTTCCAGGTTGGACTCACATTCTTCTAAGCGGATACCGGAAACCAACAGATGCATTACAAAGTAATTCTGCGTATTCTCGGCATACTGCTGATGATCTTCAGCATCGCGATGCTGCCGCCGCTTGCAATCTCTTTTGCCTACAATGATGGTGCAGAATTAGCCTTTATCGCCGCTTTTCTCATCACATTGATGACGGGATTTTTTATCTGGATTCCGGTTTATAGAATTAAACAGGATCTACGAACCCGAGACGGTTTCTTAATCACTGTACTCTTCTGGTCGGTACTGGGACTGTTCGGTGCCTTCCCATTTATGCTTGCAGATGACCCTCATCTGACCTTTATCGATTCCCTGTTTGAATCTTTATCTGGTTTAACCACCACCGGAGCTACAGTAATTACGGGCATTGACCAGCTGCCTAAATCGATTCTGTTTTACCGTCAGGAGCTCCAGTGGCTTGGTGGTATGGGCATCATCGTATTGGCCGTAGCGATCCTTCCTATGCTCGGTATCGGTGGTATGCAGCTGTATCGCGCTGAAACACCAGGTCCGGTAAAAGATTCGAAGTTAACTCCACGTATTACGGAAACTGCAAAGGCACTTTGGTATATCTATCTGTCACTCACCATTGCCTGTGCAGCAGGTTATTGGCTTGCAGGGATGGATCTGTTTGATGCTGTCAGTCATAGCTTCTCAACCGTTGCGATTGGGGGTTTCTCAACCCATGATGCAAGTATCGGCTATTTTGATTCCGTTGCAGTCGAGGTCATTTGTATATTCTTCATGACCATCTCGGCTGTGAATTTTGGCTTACACTTTTTCGCCTGGAGGCAGCGGACAATACTTCACTACATTCAGGACCCTGAGTTCAAATTCTATCTCCTGACTCTGTTAGTCATTATTCTGATTGCTTTATTTGCACTGGTGATCACCAAAACTTATGACCCTGATGAATCCCTTCGTAAGGCCTCATTTATGGTTGTATCTATTGCCACAACAACCGGCTTCGCCACTGCGGATTTTGCTCACTGGCCGGTCATGCTGCCTTTCCTATTGTTTGTTGCAGCTTTTGCTGGCGGTTGCGCTGGTTCTACCGGTGGCGGCATGAAAGTTATCCGCGTATTGCTCATCCTTAAACAGGGCTATCGTGAAATACAACGTCTGGTTCACCCCAATGCAATCATTCCAGTTAAACTTGGTAAGAAACCCATATCAGACAAGGTTCTTGAGGCTGTTTGGGGATTCTTCTCCGTTTATATGATTGTGTTTGTGGTTATGCTGATTGTGCTACTGGCAACTGGCTTGGATCAGGTAACAGCCTGGTCAGCAGTCGGCGCAACCCTCAACAACCTCGGCCCAGGCCTTGGCGATGTGTCTGCACACTACGGCGATCTGAATGAACCCGCAAAATGGGTATTATGTTTCGCCATGCTGCTTGGTCGATTAGAAGTATTCACCCTGCTGGTATTATTCACTCCAGCATTCTGGAAACGATAAGACGAATTTTAATTCGCCCATACCTACTTAATTGAGAGCTATCCCATGCGTTATACAGTTTATCTTTCTGGCGAAATTCACACCGATTGGCGTGACAAGATCAAAAAAGCGATAAACCAAAATGGTTTACCCATAGAAGTACTGACCCCAAACACCGATCATGGATCCAGTGATGGTTGCGCCACTGAGATTCTGGGCCCAGAAGAGAAGAACTTCTGGACAGATCATAAGTCCGCAAAAATGAATACTATGCGTCATATGACTGCAATTAAACGTGCAGACATTGTGATCGTGCGTTTTGGTGATAAATACCGTCAGTGGAACGCTGCTTTTGATGCGGGTTTTGCCATTGCTAATGGTAAATCTTTAATCGTTGAACATGCTCCAGAACTGACACACCCACTGAAAGAAATTGACGCTTGTGCTCACGCTGTAGCTGAGAATACAGAACAGGTAATCGAGACCCTGAAATATCTTTGCCTCGATTACTAAGTGACCTTAAAAGCTGAATACAACAGGGCAACCATCGGGTTGCCCTTTTTTTTACTAAAAAACTCTATTTCTCTGCTATTTCAGGGTTATTCCGAACACAGACTGGTTATTTTTTGTTGTATAATTGCCGCCTTATTTTTCGGGCTAATTTGACGCTGCCATCACTTCACGTGTGATTCATTAGAGCAGCAGAGAACAAAAGGTGAACGCTGTGACTGACAAGGCGACCCCAGACGTAAGTACATTTCAGGGTCTAATCCTTGCTCTACAGGAATACTGGGCAGAGCAGGGGTGCGTAATCGTACAACCATTGGATATGGAGGTCGGTGCTGGCACCTTCCATCCAGCAACTTTCCTTCGTGCAATCGGGCCGGAAACATGGCGTTCTGCTTACGTGCAGCCAAGCCGCCGTCCAACCGATGGTCGATATGGTGAAAACCCTAACCGCCTGCAGCACTACTATCAGTTCCAGGTTGTACTGAAGCCTTCACCGGATAATATTCAGGAACTCTACCTGGGCTCTCTGGAGCGCATGGGTATCGATCTTGGCATTCATGACGTACGTTTCGTAGAAGACAACTGGGAATCTCCAACACTGGGCGCCTGGGGTCTTGGTTGGGAAGTATGGTTAAACGGTATGGAAGTAACTCAGTTTACATACTTCCAGCAAGCCGGTGGTCTTGAGTGCTACCCGGTGACTGGCGAAATCACATACGGCCTTGAACGTATTGCGATGTACCTGCAGGGCGTAGACAGCGTTTACGAGCTGACATGGGCAGTAAACCCAGACGGTTCTAAAGTGACTTACGGCGACGTATTCCACCAAAACGAAGTTGAGCAATCCACTTTCAACTTCGAACATGCCAACGTTGAAGAGCTATTCAAAACATTCGACAACTGTGAAGCTGAATGCAGCAAGCTTCTGAAGCTTGAAACACCTCTACCACTGCCTGCTTATGAACAAGTTCTGAAAGCGTCTCACACATTCAACCTGCTGGATGCTCGCCACGCAATCTCTGTTACTGAGCGCCAGCGTTTCATCCTTCGTGTTCGCACACTGGCCCGTGAAGTCGCACACGCATATTTTGATGCCCGTAAAGACCTGGGCTTCCCACTGGCACCAGAAGCTTTGCGTAAGGAAGTTCTGGCTAACTGCGAGGAGAGCAAATAATGTCACAACACGATTTTCTCGTTGAGCTGGGAACTGAAGAGTTACCACCAAAAGCCCTGAAAACTCTCTCAAACGCTTTCACTACAGGCATCATTTCAGGCCTAAAAGAAGCTGGCGTTAACTTCGGCGAAGTTAAAAGCTACGCTTCCCCACGCCGTCTGGCTGTATTGATCAGCGCTCTGGATGACAAGCAAGCTGACCGCGCAGTAGAAAAACGCGGACCATCAGTTAAAGCTCCGGAAAAAGCGGTTGAAGGTTTTGCCCGCTCTTGTGGTGTAAGCGTCGATCAGCTTGAAAAGATCGATACTGATAAAGGCGAATACTACAACTTCAAGAACACGGAAGAGGGCAAGGCAACTTCATCCCTGCTGCCATCTCTCGTTGAAACCTCTCTGAACAAATTACCAATACCAAAACGTATGCGCTGGGGCTCATCCCGCGTCGAATTCGTTCGCCCAGTTCACTGGCTGGTCATGTTGTTCGGTGATGAAGTGGTAGATTGCGAAATCCTTGGCCTGACTTCGGGCCGCAAAACTCGCGGGCACCGTTTCCACTACAATCAGGAAATTGAGCTTATTGCTCCGTCTGAATATGCAGACCGCCTTGAAAATCCAGGTATGGTTATCGCTGATTACGAGGCCCGTAAAGTGATGATCAACGAACAGGTCAAGGCTGAAGGCGCCAAGCTAAATGCTGTAGCGCAAATTGATGAAGACCTGCTGGATGAAGTAACCGCTCTGAACGAATGGCCAGTCGCACTGACAGGTCGCTTTGAAGAACGTTTCCTGGACGTGCCTGCTGAAGCACTGGTTTCGTCCATGAAAGAACACCAGAAATATTTCCATCATCTGGATAGCGAAGGCAACCTTCTTCCTAACTTCACCACAATCTGCAACATCGTTTCAGACGATCCTCAGCAGGTAATTGAAGGTAACGAAAAGGTTATTCGCCCACGGCTTTCAGATGCTGCCTTCTTCTTCGAAACAGATAAGAAGACAACCCTTGAATCACGTGTTGAGAAACTGAAAACCATCGTCTTCCAGAAAGACCTCGGTACAGTTCACGATAAAGCAACACGCATCAGCGCTCTGGCTGGCAAGATTGCAAACACTCTAAATCAAGATCAAGCTAAAGCAGAACGAGCAGGCCTACTGGCTAAAGCTGATCTACTCACTGATATGGTTTATGAGTTTACCGATCTTCAAGGCTTGATGGGTTACCACTACGCACTCCACGACGGTGAAGATAAAGACGTAGCCCTGGCCCAAAACGAACAGTATATGCCGCGCTTTGCAGGTGATGAGCTACCTCAGACAGAGCCTGGTATCGCTGTTGCGATCGCTGACCGCCTGGATACACTGACAGGCCTATTCGGTATTAACCAGCCTCCTACAGGCTCAAAAGACCCGTTTGCACTTCGCCGCGCTGCTCTAGGTGTTCTGCGTATTATTGTTGAACGCGAACTGGATCTTGATCTACGCGAGCTACTAACAATCGCAGCAGACAACCACAATGAGCTGCCAGCTCGTGAGGGTTTGGAAAATAAGGTTCTGGACTTTATGCTTGAGCGTTTCCGCGCTTGGTACGAAGACGCAGATATCAATGCCGAAGTATTCCTGTCAGTTGTTGCTCTTAAGCCTAGCCGCCCACTGGATTTTGACCGCCGCGTTAAAGCAGTTAATCACTTCCGTTCGCTTGCTGAAGCAGATGCTCTTGCAGCAGCAAACAAGCGTGTATCCAACATTCTAAATAAACAAGGTGTAACTGAAACAGCAGAAGTTGACTCCGCACTGCTTAGCGAACAAGCCGAGAAGAGTCTTGCCGCAGCCATTGAAGACCAGAAGATCAAGCTTGAACCTCTATTTGCAGCTGGCGATTACCAGCAAGCACTTGAATCACTTGCAAGCTTGCGCACCACAGTTGATTCATTCTTTGACGATGTAATGGTTATGGCTGATGACGAGGCTGTTAAAAATAACCGCTTAGCATTGCTTAGCCAATTACGCGCCCTCTTCTTAGGCGTAGCTGACATTTCAGTACTCGGATAATTTTCATCATTCATATATTATAAAGCCGGCACTAGCCGGCTTTTTTGTTTCACGTGAAACGTGCAATTCTTCATCAGGCATTCATATGAGTACAACAATAGATCCAAGCAAACTTATCATTCTTGATAGAGATGGCGTTATAAATCAAGACTCTGATGAATACGTTAAGAGCGAAGAAGAATGGATTCCTATACCAGGAAGCATTGAAGCAATCGCGGATCTTTATAAAAACGGCTACACCATTTGCGTAGCAACGAACCAATCAGGATTGGCGCGAGGCTTCTTTACAGAAAAAACTCTTATGCAAATGCACAAAAAACTAACCACTTTAGTTGAAGAGCAGGGCGGAAAAATATACTCGATACACTTCTGCCCACATGGTCCTGATGACAACTGTGATTGCAGAAAACCTCTTCCAGGCATGTTTAAGCAGATAGCCAAGCAATTCGATCTAGAAGACTTAAGCAACGTAAGAACAGTTGGAGACAGCCTAAGAGATCTTCAGGCAGGCAAAGAGCTTAACTGTGATACATTCCTTGTAGAAACTGGAAAAGGGGAAAGGACATTAGATAGCGGAAAAGAACTCCCAGCGAACACAGCAGTATTCAAAGACCTTAGAGCGTTTACCGACAGCATCATCTAGATATATGTTTCACGTGAAACACGGTCAGAAAGGAAATCAGACGTTTCACGTGAAACATGTGCAACGGAAGGGGAATCGTTACAGCTTAGAACGAATAGCTAACCGCAATCGATAAGCTATCGTAATCAACCTCATTAGGGTTAATCTTTCCTGGTATCGCAACTTCAGGAAGCGGATCGAAGCTCACATCTTTAATCTGAACGTACTCACCCTTTACAGACCAGGCGTTATCCACCTGATATTCGAAGCCTGCACCAATACTTAAACCAACTTCATCCGCACTACCACTTCTCATAGGCGGAGCAAATGGATAACTGTTATGGATATCGAAGTCCAACCAGGTCGCACCAGCAATACCGTAAACAGCAAAATTGTCAGTCACATCGACCCCGGCTTTGACGTTAATGCCATAGGTAGACTCAAGCTCAAGTTGAGTTTGAAGCATATTGTTAATATTAGTTGTTTGAGCATTTTCAGCATTATAGAAAACTTCAGCAGCAACAAATGCATCATCAGTCACATGCAGTTTGTAGCCAAGAAAAACACCAGCAGCAACATCGGATTCCTCCGCAAACGTCGTAATACTCGGATTAGAAACATCACCTGTATCTCGCTGAAGTTCGTGCCCAAAGGTTGAACTTTGAACTTTAGCACCAGCATAGAAACCATCAGCAGCCAGTGCATTAGCACCAAAACCAAGTGAACCAAACATAACTACCGCAAGGCTTATGCTCTTAGCTTTATTAACCATCATTATTTCCTTTTAAAGCTAGCGGACAAAACCGCATATAAATCGGAGAGAACAGGGGCAGTTTATGAAAAGGAAAAGCAGTAGTTATCCAGAAGAAATACAGAATACTTAAAGAAAAAATCACCAAAAATCACAACAACGCAACAAAGCTCACGGGCCGTGATAACTCAGAAAATGCTGTGATATTTATGTGAGATTTGTCAGATAGAATTTATTTAGTTCCAGGTTGTCATAGCTGAGATGTATCTGTTTTAGAGCAGGACAAACACTGGAAGAGAACACTATGGAATACAAAAGAATCCTGATCATTGAAGACCAGGAAGAGATCGCGCAGATTCTACAGCTTCACCTGAGCGACCTGGGTGCTGTAGTTGAACATGCGAGAGATGGACATGAAGGCCTGTACAAAAGCATGAACGGTGATTGGGATATGATCATTATGGACATCCAGTTACCCGGTCCCTCGGGTCTTGAGATATGCAGAAAGCTTAGAAAAGAACATTGCTACATTCCAATTCTGCTGCTGACTTCACGAGCCACTGAACTGGATAGGGTCTTAGGGCTGGACCTCGGAGCCGATGATTACATCACTAAACCGTTCAGCATTATGGAATTGATTGCCAGGATCAAAGCTGTATTCAGAAGGGAAGCAGCATTAAGAGAAAAGAACATCCCAACCAGTGAACAAATCACAGTTGGCAGTTTAATTGTTGATGATGTTCTTCATCAGGTGGAGTTAAACGGTAAAGAGGTTGATCTTACGTCCCGCGAGTTTTCACTACTGAAGTATTTTGCCAAACACCCAGGTCGGGTTTTTAAACGCTCAGAGCTGCTGGATAACGTTTGGGGTTATGGACATGAAGGTTATGAGCACACGGTTAATTCACATATAAATCGCCTTAGATCCAAGATAGAAGC
>JASBRM010000147.1 GCA_030149405.1 Neptuniibacter sp.
GCTCTTTGAAATCAGAAGAAAAATACCCAAGTCGGATATTTGCTCCTACTTTTCTGGTTCTAGCAGGAAATGGCTGTGGTTGCATTTTACATTTCTCAGCCACGTACTTTAGAGTTCGTTTCAGCTGCCTATCCAGGCTGTCATCCAAAACGAGCATAGTAAAAGGAGGTATTGCCCGAGTGTTTATACCTAGTTCCAGACGAGCCAAATGAGTATAAGACGAATCTGACCACCTACATATGGTTTGCAATTGATGCAATAAGAATCCTTCAGCTTCAGCGAAGTCTGGGTTGAGCTTTAGGGCTTGTTTATAGCAATCTATCGGAGCTTCCAATTCGAAGTGATCTTTGAAAGTGTTACCCAAATTATAATAGACCTCGGCGTTTCTTGGATTGAGCTTGAGTGATTGTTTGAAGCTATCTATTGCCAATGCCAGCTCACCTATATTTCTATACACAACCCCCATATTGTTATAGGCTTCGGCACCATTTGGATCGATACTGATGGCTTGCTTGAAATTATCTATAGCAGCCGCATAGTTTTTCAAAGCAGCATTTGCACCACCATAGATATTTTGCAAAATAGCCGAACGTGGAAAATCTAGAACTAATCGCGAGGCAATTTTTATTGCGTGTTTCATACGTCCCTGTTCATAAGCTTCTATGAGAGGTCCCAGTACGTCTCGGGGTGGATCCTGTCGATCGGAAGCCTTCTCTGGCTTAGTTCTTTTTAATGAGGCAAGGCTTGCTTTCGCCTTTTTGTTATAAGGGAACTTCTCTAAAATATCTCGAAAAATGTTCTCAGCTTCACTCCTGGCATTTGTCTTGATCTTTTCCCTTGCTAACCTAAATGCTTGGTCTAACTTAATAGTGTCTAATACATTGGAGCGCCGATCTATAGCCGGCCTAGTTTGCGAGGGCGAGTAATCGCCGCTTTCTATGACCGCTAGGCGAGCTTCCAATTTGTCAAAGCCTTCGCCCATTGCACCTTTTAATTTAGCTTGCTCAAGAACGGCTCTGGCCTCCACTTGACGTTCCGCTCTAATCAGCGCGTCAATATAACTAATCCAAAATTGAGCTATGTTTGGATTGCTTTGAAGGGCAGTTCTAAAATACGGGAGAGCTGCGTCAATATTGCGCTCACTTACAGCCAACACTCCCAAATTGTGGTTAACTTCCGGATGCTTAGGCTTAGTTCTGATTATAGCTTTATAGAGCCGCTCTGCCTCTACAGTATGCCCAGCCCTGTGGGCCTTGGTTGCTTTCTGAAGAGCTTCTTTAATCGTTAAGTTCATAGCTGCGAATTTGTAGAAAATAGTTGTTAACTTCGCCCAAAATTGAAGCCATTCTACACCGCTGCATGGATCTTGAGCTATAGATGGTGATCAATACTGATACATAGAAACAGCACGGATTGCCTTTTTTTAATCCAGAGCGAGTATGTGTGATATTTTCCTAGTTAATTTAAGCCACGACTACTGAGAGCCATCTTTTTAACTGATTGTGAGAAAAGTTGGGAATGAGGAGAAATCGATACAGCGAAGATTAGATTAGTTAGCTCCTGAAACAACTTAAAGCCCTCCGGATTATATCGGTAGTAGAGAATTGAGATTCAGAGTATTGGTTACGTGCGCACAGTGCGCGCCGGGCTGGAGAGATTAGCTGACAGCAGGCGGGTATCTGAGCCAGCGTCGTTAGCGAGACTCTATGTTGCTTGCAGAGCTACGCAGGAAAACCACTCAATATCTTCACTGTCGTCACCTGTTGCTCCTAAGTTAACGTAGGAATGAAAAGGGCTTGCCTTTAACAGGATCAGACCTGCCGGCCTTGCTGAGGGAAGGGGCTTCAAGTTGTGGCAGGAAGAGGGAGTATTTGAATTGGCCCAGTTTGTCGATAGAGCTGTTAGCCAAGCCTGATCAGTGGTGGCCAATCGACGTGAGTTATGACCAGCTTTCAGATAGTTGATGGCTTCAGGTGCTAATCATAGTTGATGAAGATAGCCGAGAGTGTATAGTTCAGCTGTGAACTGTTAGGCCAGCGAGCTTAAGATTTCTCGTTTTCTGAATCAGTATTGGTTCAGATCATTAGAATAGGCAAGGCAAGTTACAGAAAATTGGCAGGAAGGATTCCATGAGATCCGACCGTATAGCTCTTTAGGCTACCAACACACACAGCGTGTTTATGAGAGAAACAGCATGAATCTCTCATAGGAAATGGATCTAATTTGGAACAGGCCAGACGCATTAGCTATTTGTTTCAAGTGTAGCGCAACCCAATCTTTTAGAACAAATGTTGAACAGTATCAAAGAAAATACGCTTGTAGCTTTATGGGCTAAAGGGAACCTCGATGAAGCTGAGCAGTTGGCTAATTTGATTGTCAGTAGCCATCCTGCTAACTCGCTGGCGTGGAGAGTACTTGCGGCAATTTCGAGGGCGAAGGGCGATACCGATACGGCTGTTGTCGCGATTCGTCGTGCCGTTGAGTCCGATCCAAATAATCCAGAAACACTGACCAATCTTGGCGTCATTTTGAAAGAAGCGGGTGAATTAGATGAAGCAGAGCGGGTGTATCGACGAGTACTAGTGCAAAGCCCGGATTACTCTGAGGCACACAATAATTTGGGGAATGTACTTCGAGAACTCGAGCGGTTTACGGAAGCTTGTGATAGCTTCCAAAAGGCAATATCTCTAAACCCCAATTATGTAGAATCTCACCACAATCTCGGAATAACGCTACAAAAATCAGGACGCCTCGAAGAGGCTATCGAAAGCTACCATAAGGCAATAGACTTGAATCCATGTTTATATCAAGCGATGAATGACCTTGGGACTTGTTTTCAGATTCTTGGCCGTGTGGAAATGGCACACACTAGTTACCAACAGGCAATTCAAGTCAGACCTGACTATTTTGACGCGTATACGAACCTTTGTGACTTACTCGAAAAGTTAGGTCGAATTGATGAAGGTATAACAATTGTTAAGACTGCAATAGAAAAAATATCTGGTCGTCGGTCAGAGCTCTTGTTAACGCACGGGCAACTACTTTACCGAAAACGAGATTACAGCAAACTGGGAGAAATATTGAATAGCATATGTATATCTGACTTGCCTGAGAAACGCAAAATAAGCTATCTCCATCTAAAAGCCAATTGGCACCACGCCCTGCAAGAGTATACCGCTGCCTATCATTCATTCGAAGAGATGAATAAGCAAATAGAATGCAGTAAGGAATATCTGAAGTTTAACGGGAACGAACTGTTTGAGTCTTTGCGCTCGCGCATAAATATGCTCACTAATTATCGCGCCAGAAGCATAGAGAACAAATTATTAGGGGAACCCGTTGTGGACCCGGTGTTCTTGATCGGATTTCCACGTTCTGGAACAACACTGCTTGATACAATTCTGAGAACACATACCAGAATTACAGTTGTTGAAGAACAGCCCATGGTTGAAAAAGCAACCGAATACTTAAATTCAATAGTTGGAATAGACTCGACGGGCCAGTTCGATATTAAAACACTGAAAGAAGCTAGAAATGTGTATATTGAAGAGCTCAAAAAGCATGCAGACATTAATGTTGGAGATGTAATAGTAGACAAGCTACCTCTCAATATATTGGAGTTACCAATTGTCTCGCAATTGTTTCCTCGTTCCAGGTATATTCTCGCGCTACGCCACCCGCTTGATTGCATATTGAGCTGTTGGATGCAAAATTTTCAGTTGAACAGAGCAATGGTAAATATGAGTAATCTCAATCGGATTGCTGAGCTATATGACTATGCAATGCAAATCGCTGTACTGTGTGAGACTAAGTTCTCGTTGGAAATGCACAGGGTTCGCTATGAAGATTTGGTCACTCATTTCGATACGATGGTTTCACACATATTGAATTTCTTAAATCTTCCCTGGGAGGAAGGTATTAGAAATTATCGCAAAACAGCCATAGATAGAGGACTTATTAATACGCCTAGCTACTCTCAGGTAGTGGAGCCCATTTATACATCCGCTGTGTATCGATGGCAAAGGTACGACAATTACTTAGAAGCGGTGGCTGATAGGCTAAGACCATTTATAATTGAACATGGTTACGAGGAATTGGAAGCGGGTTTCCGACAATAAGTAGCAGGCAACCAATTTGTATGAATCCCAAATCTTACCTATCCCAAACCGTCGGATTGGCATTAGTCCTTCTAGCTATTGGCGTCTAATTGAATATACGTAAAGGAACAAAATGAGCAATTGGACTTCAGGATATGTCGCAGACATTGGCTACACTTTTGGTTACTACCGGGAATTAAACCCCTTAAGCGCGAGTTTTCCCTTGCTAAGTTCCGGCGTAATACCGCCACCTATTAGAACTGCATGTGAGCTCGGCTTTGGGCAAGGCTTGAGTACGAATATTCATGCTGCCGCATCTGACATTGATTGGTATGGCACGGACTTTAATCCTTCGCAGGCAGGATTTGCGCGAGAATTGGCATCAGTCTCCGGTGCAAACGCAAACCTCTATGACGAAGCATTTCAGGATTTCTGCTACAGGGAAGACCTTCCGAATTTTGATCTAATCGTTATGCACGGAATCTGGAGTTGGGTTTCTGATGAGAATCGAAAGATACTGGTGGATTTCATCCGACGAAAATTGAACGTCGGTGGTGCCTTATACATAAGCTATAACACCCAGCCTGGTTGGGCTGCTTTTGCACCAATGCGACACCTAATGACTCAACACGCAGAAATCGTCGGTTCAACTGGTAGTGGCACAATAAGCCGTGTAGACGGAGCACTTGAATTTGCAGAGAAGCTGCTTGGCACTAATCCCAGCTATGGGGCTGCAAACCCCCAAGTTAAAGAGCGAATTAAATATCTGAAGAGCCAGAGCAGGCACTACCTTGCGCATGAGTACTTCAATCGTGATTGGGAACCGATGCATTTCTCGGCTATGGCACGATGGTTAGAATCGGCAAAGCTTGAGTTTGCATGTTCTGCGTATACTGTAAATCATCTGGATTCGATCAATATGACGCCTCAGCAGGGCGAGTTTCTGCATGGCATTCCAGATATAGTGCTCAAAGAATCTGTTAAAGACTTCATGACTAATTCGACTTTCCGAAGAGACTACTGGATAAAAGGGAAAAGGAAATATTCCGCGCTTGAGAAATTGGAAGAGCTTAGGAGACATAAAGTAGTGCTCTGCGTTGACCGAGAAGGGTTGCAAGTTAAGGTTTCTGGAGCATTAGGCGAAGCAACTCTGAATGATGCTATCTATGAACCATTGTTAGACTCCCTTGCCGGAAACAAAGTCAGAACAATAGCCGAGGTGGAATCGGAACTGAGTAATAACGGAAACATCGGCTTGAGTGAAATTCTAGAATGTATGTTGATTCTGATAGGCAAGGGGTATGTTGCAACAGCTCAAGATGAATCAGTTTCGTCAGCTGTCAGGAAAAGAACGGATCCTTTGAATTTGCACATTCTGAACAAAACAAAACTAGGCCAGGAAATCGTGCATCTCGCAAGTCCGGTTTTAGGGGGCGGATTCCCAGTTACGCAACTGCAGCAGCATTTCTTACTGGCTTATAAAGAAGGCGAAAAAACCGAGAAAGGACTGGCTGACAAAACCTGGGAGTACTTATCAGCATTAGGCCAAAAGCTACAACTTGGTGAGAAGATACTTGATTCTGTTGAGGACAATAAGGCGAAACTGTTAACTGATGCGAAAGTATTCCTCGATAGAGAACTTCCGATTCTCAAGGCATTAAAGATAGCTTAAGACGTCAATACTTGGTGAATCTATCTAACGAGTTGAAAGCTTGATTCGTACTGACTCATATTTTGAAGAGCAACACCTTTTTCGAGTTTTGTAATATCTTTCCCGAGAAGTCTTTTTGAAAGTCGGGAAAGCCGGTTGTTGTCGCGGAAATATTTCTCGGATAGTTCGTTTCGAAATGCATTTATTAAAACTGACCGATTCGCGAAATCTACACGATGTCTTGTGGTACCTTTATACTCAAATCCGAGAGCAAGTGTATTCTCTTGCGCGCTAGAGTTTGTTTCATAGACATAACTTTGAAGATTATTTAGGGATTCACGATTAAATGCAAAATCCAAAATCAACAGCGCGGTTTCCAAACCTAATCCTGTTTTGATTTCTTTCTTATTGAAAAACCCAATCATAAATTCGGCTTGTGACTTGGCAGCATTGTATGCAGACAGGGATGCCAGTCCGACAGGCAGTGATCGAGTAAGTTTGCCGTTATGATGAAGGAAAATTAGCCACTCAATTTTGCCTACTTGCCCCGGAAATCGTTCGTATTCAAATTGTAATTGATTAGTGAGTTCTGCTTTGGATAGTTGACGAGGTTGATTTATCCGATAGGTACTCCAGAACTCGTCATTGGAAAAAATATCTATCAGATGCTCTACATGTGCAGGGCACAATCTTTCTAAACGTGTACGCCTTCCAGTGATTGGTAAATTACAGTGGAGGCGCTGTAACATTTTCATAAAGTGATGATCGATTAATTTAAGTACAGTGCATTGTATTCGTAGATTCTAACGCTCAATAATATACAGCCCGTTAACTTGATTAAATTCGTTCACTTCGTCGAGCAAATCAAATCCACCAACAAAAGCCTCACCTTCAGCACCAGTAAACACCCCATCAAGGTTGCCGTACACAGACTCACTGATCACGGTACCTAACTGGCTCAGCTGACCGTTGGTGATATCCATCTGCACATCACCCTGCGCGATTGTCCCTTCAAAACCAACAGACCAAACCTCGCTACCGCCAACTTGTACTTGCAAGCCGCCGTTGCTGATTGTGCCGTTGTTGAAATCTACATCCATGCTGGCTGCCAAATCCGTTACTGCGCCGGCGGAGCCGCTGCCGATAAAGGACGATTGTGGGCCTGTGACATAGCTTGCGGTGCCTTGCAGGTTGGCTACAGGTGTTGGGTTGACTGTTGCCAGGTAGTCGTCGGTGGACAGGGTTGCTGTGCCATCGGTATTGTTTTCTACGATCACCCAGTTTTCATCAATCGGGTTGTTCCACGCGCCCCAATCTACGCCATACTCGTCGACTGCGGCTGGTGTTGATTCCAACGAGGAAACTGAACCTTCTGCGCCGGTGAAGAGCACAGCGCCGTTTACGAAGCTAACTGGTGAGCTCTCTGCATTGCCAAAGGCTTCGAGCGCGGTGGCGCCTTCGCCGCTTGTGGAGCTGAAGCTGAGCACGAAGCCTTGTGCCTGATCGCCCATGATGAAGCCGACTGTTTTGGCACGGATAGCGATGGTCTTTTCACCGAGAACTGCAGAAGTGAATGAGGTTGTTTGACCACCCTTGCCGAGCAAGTCGCCATTGAAGAAGAGCGTCCAGTAATTGGTGCCGAAGCTGGAGGTCGTGCAGGTTTCTGCACCAACACAGATCTCGAGACGGCCGTTGGAGACGTTGCCAGTATCCAGATCAACTGACATCGTGCCTTTGACTTCCCCGATCTCGTTGTTATCAAAACCCTCGGCGCGAATCAGATGATGTGAAATGGTTGAGAAGCTCTTCACGCCGGTGAAGGTGTTGGCTGGTGTTTCTTTCAGAGAGATACCGAACACCAATCCTGTCACGCTTTCATTGAGATGGTCGCCAACGCCGGAAAGATATTCGCGGATCTCCAAAGGCTCGGAACCTGCTGGAGCATGCCAGAGACCCCAGTGCAAATCGAAGCCTCCGACATTCGTAACGAGTTCCTCTGGCTGATGCCCGCTGAGCTGTATATACGAATAGTCCTGGTCGTTTGTCACCGGGAAGGTAATAGAGCCTTCCAGCGACAGGAATATTTGTGAACCGCCAGAAAAGTCAGAAGTAGAACCCACTTTCTGATTAAGATCGCCGCCCCAAATAATGCCTGTGCGATTCACTTCCGCGAGTTGGGTATTGGTGAGTTCACCATCAAGCTCATCAGAGAGCGTGAACAGCAAAGCAGAATCGATAACCTCACGAACGCCAGTGCTGCCGCTCAGCTTGCTGCCGTTTTCCAGCCAGCGGAAACCGGCCAAAAAGCCAACTTCGCTATTGCTGTTGTTGCCGACAAACAAGCCCTGCACATAGCCTTCAAAGCTGGTGTTCAGTTTGTTGGCTCGGCCAAAGATCTTGCCGTCAAAACTGGTGCCATCGATTTGCTGGCCATTGCCAGTGATGGCAATAGAAGCGATTTTCTCACTGGTCCAGATCTGGGTCGCGGTATCGCAATCGGTA
>JASBRM010000154.1 GCA_030149405.1 Neptuniibacter sp.
CCCACTTCGCCTGGATGGAACAGACCTGATCAGCTGGTTGAACGAATTGACTCCTGAATACCGAAAGCCTCTGAGAAAACAATGGGATAGGGGCATTCGTAGAAATGTACCTTTCACTGTCGAATTTACACTTAAGTCAGACCCTCAAGCGGTTATCAGCCTTACCGTCGTTCCTCAGCAACAAAAAAAGGGATCTGGTACATCGACCCGACTCATGCTGATTGGGATAAAACAACACAGTGAACTGGCAATAAAGCTGGAAGCCACAAATCAACGAATACAGCAGCCGCCGCCTTATACAGAGAATGGTTCGGGCGTTGAACAGTTACTACAACTTACCAAAACTGAGCGCAGGGTTGCTTCACTGATCAAAAAAGGCAAATCATCAAAAGATATTGCCCGATATCTGGACATTTCCCCTGGCACCGTAAATATCCACAGGAAGAATATTCGTCGTAAGCTCAACTTTACGGGTGAAAAGGTAAACTTATCGAAAGCTTTAGCCCAGTTTTCAGAGCTCTAGGCCCAATCTGAGCACCACCTATTTAACTGTTCACATGTTGTGCGATTGACTCCTCTATTGTGCTCTTTGGTGGTATCATTCCGCCCTTGGTTCAAATTGTGGATTTTACCGCCTCTGTTTAAATCGGAGTTGCCATAGATCTTGCAGGTTTAATCCCTATTTTTTGACGTACTGATTTATTGAATGTCTGGCATATGCCGAGAGGAAACAGGTAACAAAATGAGTAAAGTCTCCGTCAGTATTATCATGGGCTCCCGCTCTGACTGGCCAACGATGCAAGAAGCAACTAAACCTCTGGAAGAGTTGGGTGTAGAGTTTGAAACCAAAGTTGTTTCAGCACACCGTACCCCTGAACGTCTATTTAAATTTGCTTCTGAAGCTCACACCCGCGGTATTGAGGTGATTATTGCTGGCGCTGGTGGCGCAGCTCATCTGGCGGGTATGGCGGCATCAATGACTCACCTTCCGGTAGTTGCAGTACCTGTTGCCAGCAAAAACATTAAAGGTCTGGATAGCCTGCTTTCTATGGTTCAGATGCCACGTGGCGTCGCTGTTGCTTGTCAGGCGATTGGTGGCGCAGGCGCATACAATGCAGGCCTTATTGCGGCACAGATGCTGGCTCTGAAAGATGAAGCGCTGAGCGAGCGTTTACAGGAATGGCGTAAAGCTCAGACTGATAGTGTTCCTGTAGAGGTAGAATAATGCACGTTGCGATTGTTGGATGCGGTCAGTTAGCACGCATGATGGCTTTGGCAGGCTGGCCTATGGGCCACCGTTTTACCTTCCTGGCTGATCCGGGTGAAGGTACTGATTGTGTTAAAGGTTTGGGGGAGATCGTTGAGCTGACTCCGGAAATGGAAGGCGAAGCCCTGTTCAATGCACTGGGCAACCCTGACGTTGTAACCGTTGAACGGGAACACGTTAATGTGTCCTTGCTGAGTACCTTGAAACCTCACTGCTCCGTTTACCCATCCCCAGATGCGATCAGTTACTGCCAGCACCGTGGCCGTGAAAAAACCTTCCTGAACTCTCTGGGCATTCAGACTGCACCGTTTCATCTTGCGAACAATGCCGACGAACTGAGCGCCAGTGTTCATACTCTGGGTTATCCGGTATTCGTTAAAACCTGTGAAGAAGGTTACGACGGCTACGGCCAGTGGGTGCTGAAAAATGATCAGGATCTGGCTGACCTTGTTGCTCAGGCTGACAAACTGCCTGAAGTGGTGATTGAGGGCCGTGTAAATTTTGATCGTGAAGTTTCTTTGATTGCTGCACGTGATGCATCAGGCGCATGTGTTTTCTATCCACTGACAGAAAACCTGCACCGCAACGGTATTCTTTGGAGCTCTATTGCCCCTGCAGAAGCACCTGAAGAGTTACATGCTAAAGCAAAAGAGATTGCAGATAAGGTTCTGAATGCTCTGGAGTACGTGGGTGTCATTGCCATTGAGATGTTCCAGGCAGGTGATGACCTGCTGGTCAACGAACTGGCGCCACGTGTTCATAATAGTGGTCACTGGACTCAGGGTGCTGGGATCAGCTCACAGTTTGAAAACCACATTCGCGCAATCTGCGGCTTAGGTTTAGGTCATACGATCAATAGTCAGTATGCCGGTATGGTTAACCTTCTGGGTATAGAAGCACCTAAAGAGATTATCAGTGAGAGTAATGTACAGCACCATGTGTACAACAAGTCACTGCGTCCAGGCCGTAAAGTGGGCCACCTCAATCTGGTGAGTGACGACCGTCACACACTGGAAGTGAAGCTGAAACGCATCCGCGAAACGCTTTACAAGGATTAATAAAAAAAACCCGGCAATTGCCGGGTTTTTACTTTCTCAAATACTCTATACGTTTAGGTATAACCGATTAATCCCGGTAGCCAGAGCACAATGCCTGGCGCCATGATCAAGACCGCAATGGTAATTACGTCTGCCACGAAGAATGGCATGCAACCGCGGAAGACATCCTGCACAGAACATTCCGGGCGTACACCCGCCACCACGAAACAGTTAAGCCCAATCGGTGGTGTAATCAGACAGAGTTCCGCCATTTTCACCACGATAATACCGAACCAGATCGCACAACCTACTCCGGAAACCCCAAACGCTGAATCCTCAGCGCTGACCATTTCACCACCATTCAGAGCAATCACAGCAGGGTAAACAACCGGCAGGGTTAACAGCAGCATACCAATGGCATCCATAAACATACCCAGCACAGCATAGGCGCACAGGATCAGTAGCAAGGTTAGCATCGGGCTCTGCTCAAGGCTCACAATCCAGTCTGAGAAAGCAGTAGGCAGATCAGCAAAGCCAAGGAAGCGCACATACAGCAGCACACCCCAGATAATTGCAAAGATCATCGCAGAGAGTTTTGCGGTTTCCATCAGTGAGCTTTTCAGCTCTGGCCAACGGCTACCATTGAACAGCGCCATACACAGGATGATGAATGCGCCCAGCGCGCCCGCTTCTGTTGGGGTGCCTACGCCACCGTAGATACACACCATGATGATCGCGATCACAACAAAGATCGGCATGGCACCCGGTAAGGATTCAAAGCGCTCTTTCCAGCTATAACCTGAAACCGGTGGGCCAAAGTTTTTCCGGGTCATCGCCAGGAAGATAACCAAGCCGCCGTAGATCAACGCTGAAACTGCACCCGGCAGGAAACCCGCCATCAGCAAAGCACCCACATCCTGCTCAACGATAATCGCGTAGATAACCAGAATCGCGGACGGTGGGATAAGAGAAGCGAGTGTACCGCCTGCAGCAACAACACCGGCAGCAAAACGTTTGTCATAACCCAGCTTCAGCATCTCAGGCACAGCAATGCGGGCAAATACCGCAGAGGTCGCTACCGATGCACCGGAAACCGCAGCAAATCCAGCGGTCGAGAACACTGTCGCCACACCCATACCACCGGGTAGCCAGCCTACCCAGCGTTTTGCAGCTTCGAACAATTTACGGGTTAGCCCTGCGTGATAGGCAAGGAACCCGATCAGAATAAAGGTTGGAATCAGGGATAGTGCCAGTGAAGAAACCTTTGAATGTGGAATAGTTCCGGCCATTTTCAGGGCAACCAGAAAACCACGCTCAAACCCCATCTTTGCTGAGAAGATCCATAACAGTCCCAGAAAACCCGCTGCGGCTGCAGCAAAGGCTACCCTGACCCCCATAATTACAAACACCAGCATCACCCCGGTCACCCAGAGACCGATTGATATAGAATCCATGCCGGCCATGGTTTGCCATAAATCACTCATTTACCGTTCTCCTGACCGTCGTGACCACTGACTGATTCAGCTTCTTTTGCTGCCACCTGGGCAGCCGTCTCTATCAAAGGAACAGCAACAGGCTCATGCCCGCCCTGACGCACAGCACGGAAATAACCCCAGATTTGCAGAGCAAAACGCAGCGCAAGAATAGTCAGCGCTACAGGCACAACTAACTTAGCAGGCCAGGTCGGAAGATTGATATCGAGCGAAGAGTCACCAATGGAGTAAGCTCTCCAGAAGTGTAGGTAAGATCCATAGATCAGTACCAGTGTTACAACAAACATAATGCAGGTGGTCAGTAGTTCTGTGAACCACAGGAAACGCCCATGGAGTTGCCCAACCAGAATATCCATACGGATATGACCACCCTGCCGCTGCGTGTAAGCAATACCCAGAAATGCGATAAAAGCCATCGCCTGCTCAACCCAGTCAACGTATCCGCTGATCGGTGATGAAAATAGCCAACGTCCAAGGACATTGATCGTTGCCAGCATAACGAGAAGAAATATCGCCATGCCCCCGGCAAGATTTAAAAATGATTCCATTCTGAAGAAAAAACGGTCCGTCCGGCTCAGTACTGAGCCATCTTCCAGAACGGTTGCAGATGCTGACATGTCAGCCCCCTGTTAAAACAGTGCTTTCTTATTCAGGTGTAAATGGTCCTGGCGAATGGATCGCCAGAACCGATACAGGGACGTTTACTACTTAGCAAACAGGTTTGCGGTGTAATCGAACAGTTCCTGAGAATCGAACTTCCCAGCGTACTTTTTAACCCACTCCTGACGAACAGATTCAGAAAGTTCGTTCAGCTTTTTAGTCTGGTCAGCCGTGAAGGTGATCTCGTTTAAACCCACCTCTTTCTTAGCCGCTTCAAACTTAGCGGTCGTATTCTGATCATAGTTCTCAACATAGTAAGCCAGTGCTTCATCTACAGAACCCAGCAGAGCTGCTTTATGTTCTGGAGAAAGCATATCCAACGCATCTGTGTTCACTACAACCGGGCAGTTTGCCGAGCCAAGGTTGAGGTTTGTAGTGGCCCACTTACCTACCTTGTATGAACCTGTTGCCAGATGCGCATGTGGCGCAAAGGAAGCCGCGTCGATTACTCCGGAGTCCATAGACTGACGCACTTCTGAGAACGGCACGCCGGTTTTAACTGCGCCCAGTTTACCCAGAACACCCATGATGCCACCTGGACCACGTACACGCAGGCCATCAAAATCTTCCAATGATTGTAAGCCATCTGTTTTACTTACAATGTTGTACTGAGGCAAAGGCGTCGGCATCAGCAGCGTTGCATTCCAACGCGCAAGATCTTTCTTCACAACCGGATGTTTGAATACTTCAGTGTAGATTTCACTTACCCGCGCCAGAGAGACATCTTTAGAGAAAGGCAACTCAGTTACAGTAATCGTTGGGTTTTTATCGGTGTGGTAGAAAGAGCAGAACTGAGCCATTTCAAAAGCACCAATAGCGATACCATCCAGATTTTCACGTGACTTGGACAAACCACCGTAGGAGATTTTCAGCTTAAACTCACCGTTGGTTTTGGCATCCACCAACTCAGCCAGTTTCTCCACATTCTCGGTGAAGGCACGACGTTTACCCCAAAGCGATACGTTCCACTCAGTTGCTGCATGTACTTCGGCAGCCACCATACCAACCAGTGCCGCAGAAGCGATCAAAGTCGTTTTCAAACCAGTCATCCTGTTATCCTCATTCATCTTTATTTTTATAGAACCACATAACGTGGATCGCTTATCCGTATGAGCAAAGCTTAGGCCAGAATTGGGAAAGCTGCCGCAAACTGGTTAATAACCCATTGTCTGATAAAGATTTTTTATATTCTTAAGCACTCCCCGGGCAGAAGCAGCTCCGTTTCTTACATACTTTATAAGCCAAACTTGGCTTATTTATCCTGGTGTTATTCTTACAAATAAGCCATTTTTGGCTTATTCACTGCTAGAATTACAGCTTCATCGATACTGTTATTCCCCGTGCAGCCTGCTCTTCGGGGAATCTCAAAGACTCTGATGTAGGCTGGCTTATAAATTGCTGTCGTTTTCCAAAAAATAAAAACATATAAAGACCGGAAACTTATGAGTAATAAAACCGCGACCATTCGCAATCCGAACCTGTGGATACTGCTGGGTTCCGTTTTGTTCGGGGTTTTATTGTCATGGATACTTATCCACAACGCTGAGCAGCAGCACTTTGCCGAGCTGGACAGGATTGGCGATGAACGCCTCAATCTATACGCATCTACAGTAGAAGCCGCACACAAACGCTTTGATTACCTACCGTTTATTGTCGCTGAGGATCAGCAGGTGCAGGAACTGTTCAACCAGCCCGATAACCAGAAACTGGCGGCAAGAGTGAACCGTAAACTGCACAGCTGGCAACAGGAGTCCACCGCTGCAGATCTGTATCTGATGGACAGAACCGGTTTAGTGGTTGCAGCCAGCAACTGGCAACAGAGTGATAGCTTCAT
>JASBRM010000155.1 GCA_030149405.1 Neptuniibacter sp.
TTCTGTCACAGTGGGTATTGCTGGTAGTCATATAAGCAGCCTGAACTCACATGGCATTGTTGCGGTGCGTGACCGTGAAGTAACTGAATATGATATCGACAGGGTTATTGATGCAGCGAGGGCTGTTGCGGTCCCCGCAGACCAGAAAACTCTGCATATCTTGCCACAGGAATATGAGATAGATGGCTCAGAGGGTATTAAAGAACCTTTGGGAATGTCAGGGGTTCGACTGGAAGCAAAAGTCCACCTGGTAACGGGTTCTGTAAATGCTGCTCAGAACATCGAAAAGTGTGTGCGTAGATGTGGTCTGGAAGTTGATAACCTGGTTTTAGAACAACTGGCTTCGAGTTATTCGGTTTTAACTGAAGATGAGAAAGAGCTGGGTGTTTGTATGGTCGATATAGGTGGAGGCACATCGGATATATCCATCTTTACCGGGGGATCTATTCGCCATACAGCAGTCATTCCGATTGCCGGAGATCAGGTTACCAATGATATTGCTATGGCTTTGCGCACGCCTACGCAACATGCAGAAGAGATAAAAGTTAAATATGCCTGTGCTTTAGCTCAGCTTGCCACAGCAGATGAAATGGTGAAGGTTCCGGGTGTGGGTGAAAGACCTGCTAGAGACCTTTCAAGGCAGGCTTTAGCAGAGGTTGTTGAGCCGCGGTATGAAGAGTTATTCACTCTGATACAGGCTGAGCTTCGAAGAAGTGGTTTTGAAGACCTTGTTGCAGCAGGGATTGTGCTGACTGGAGGTACTTCCAAAATGGAAGGTGCAGTTGAGCTGGCTGAAGAAATTTTCCATATGCCTGTTCGTTTAGCTAAACCGCATGGTGTTAAAGGCATGGAGGATTATTTAAACAGTCCTATCTATGCAACAGGCATGGGCTTATTACAGTATGCCGAGCAGGATCATGTCACGGAGAACAATGTTGAATTTGAATCCGTAACGAGTGAGCCAAGAAGCAAGATAAGCGTATTAGACAAAATGAAAGCTTGGTTTCAGGGCAATTTCTGAAACCGGGTCAGGTGAGTTTTTAAGAATATTTGGCTGTTTCAGTTTATAGGCAGCATAACAACGCGATAGTACGGCGCAGAGTACTAAAGGAGCAGAAAATGTTTGAGCTGTTGGATAGCGTACCGCAGAACGCAGTGATCAAAGTGATTGGTGTAGGCGGAGGCGGTGGCAACGCTGTGAAACACATGGAGAGTGGTGATCTGGAAGGGGTTGAGTTCGTTTGTGCGAATACGGATGCGCAGGCTTTAGCCTCAACGAGTACTAAGTTGATTCAACTGGGTAATACGCTTACCAAAGGCTTAGGCGCAGGCGCGAATCCTGAAGTTGGGCGTCAGGCAGCCATTGAGGACCGTGAACGCATTGCGGACATGCTCCAGGGTGCTGATATGGTCTTTATTACTGCTGGAATGGGTGGTGGTACAGGCACTGGTGCTGCGCCAATTGTTGCTGAAGTGGCCAAAGAGTTAGGGATTTTGACCGTAGCAGTAGTGACTAAACCCTTCCCGTTTGAAGGCCGTAAGCGTATGAATATCGCGATTGAGGGGATTAAGGAGCTTCGTGAAAATGTTGATTCATTAATCATTATACCTAACGAAAAGCTGATGCAGGTGTTGGGCCGCAATTGCAGCCTTCTGAATGCATTCCAGTCGGCGAATGATGTTCTGAAAGGTGCGGTTCAGGGTATCTCTGATCTAATTACCCGACCAGGCATGATTAACGTCGACTTTGCAGATGTTCGTACCGTCATGTCTGAAATGGGAATGGCAATGATGGGTACCGGTTGTGCCTCAGGTGAAGATCGCGCTGCAGAAGCTGCAGAAGCTGCTATAAAAAGCCCGCTTCTTGATAATGTTGACCTCAGAGGTGCGAGTGGCATCTTAGTAAATATCACGGCGGGTATGGATTTAAGCCTGGGTGAGTTTACCGAGGTGGGTAATCAGATTGAGGAATACGCTTCCGAAAATGCAACAATTGTTGTGGGAACTGTAATCGATCCAGAGTTGTCAGATGAGATCAAAGTAACCGTGGTTGCTACTGGCTTGGATAAACCACAGGAAGTTACCCGCCCTGTGACAGAAAACGTTAAGAAAGTTGATGGGTCACTTGATCTGGAACAGATCGACCTACCAACAATTTTACGCAGGAAAAAGAATGAAGCGCTTGATGGTCCGGCGGATCCTCAGGATGAGTCATTACAACTTACAGGAACCGAAGGAGATGCTGGATATCTCGATATACCAACCTTCCTTCGGAGGCAAGCTGATTAGGGTTAAACTTTCTAATTAGTCATTTATTTGTTACTATCCGGCGCTAGTGTGGCCCACTGTAAATTTGGCAGAAAGAATGATTAGGCAGAGAACTTTAAAGAACAGCATCAAAGCAACTGGTATTGGTTTACATACCGGTCAGAAAGTGTATCTGACACTGCGCCCGGCGCCGGTGGATACGGGTATTGTGTTCCGCCGTGTGGATTTGGATCCTGTAGTAGACATTCATGCGCATGCGCACAATGTAGCAGACACTACGCTTTCCACTAATCTCGCCAAAGATGGCGTTCGTATTGCTACTGTAGAACATCTTCTTTCAGCGATGGCGGGTTTAGGTATCGATAACGCTTACGTTGAATTAAGTGCAGAAGAAGTGCCCATCATGGACGGTAGTGCGGCACCTTTCGTATTCCTGATCCAATCTGCAGGTCTGGAAGAGCAGAATAAAGCGAAACAATTCATCAGAATCAAAAAAGAAGTCAAAGTTGAATCTGATGGAAAGTTTGCCAGCTTTAAGCCTTTCGATGGTTTTAAAGTCGGTTTCAAAATTGATTTTGATCACCCGGCTTTTGAAGGTCGCAACATGGAATCCTGCCTGGACTTCTCAAGTACGTCTTTTGTGAAAGAAGTCAGTCGTGCACGCACCTTTGGTTTTATGAGTGACTACGAGTATCTTCGCTCCCAAAACCTTGCATTAGGTGGCAGTTTTGATAACGCAATTGTTGTAGACGATTACCGAATTCTGAATGAAGATGGTCTTCGCTATGATGATGAGTTTGTTAAACATAAGGTTCTGGATGCGGTAGGTGATCTTTACCTGCTGGGTAAGAGTTTGATCGGTGAGTTTTACGGTAACAAGTCAGGCCATTATTTGAATAACCGCTTGCTACGTGAGTTACTAGCCAATGAAGATGCATGGGAAGTTGTCACTTTTGAAGAGAACGAAGAAAGTGCCCCTATCTCCTACCAGAAGCCAATTCTTGCTGGTTGATTCGAAGCATTAATTAAGAAAGCCGGACTTTATTGTTCGGCTTTTTTTTGCACTTTTTTTATGGATTTATTTATTTACCCTTTTAGATTCAATTTTTGCCCCCAATAAAGGTAGAATGCTGAGTTAATTTTGCCTCTCCATTTGGATTGAGGATTGGATTTCGGACTTCACAGGTATAAGTCAAGATATGCTGACAGGATTGTTTAAGAAAGTTTTTGGTAGTAAAAATGATCGTGAACTAAAACGCATGGGTAAGATTGTAAAAGCAATCAATGCGTTGGAAGCCGATCTGGAAAAACTAACAGACGAGCAATTAAAGCAAAAAACTGTCGAATATCGTCAGCGCTTAAGTGAAGGTGAAACGCTCGATAAAATCCTGCCAGAAGCATTTGCTACCGTAAGGGAAGTATCCAAGCGTGTAATGGGCATGCGTCACTTTGACGTTCAGATGATTGGCGGTATGACTTTGCATGATGGCAAAGTTGCAGAAATGCGTACCGGTGAAGGTAAAACCCTAGTAGCAACACTTGCTGTTTATCTGAACGCTCTGCCAGGCGAAGGTGTGCATGTTGTTACAGTGAACGATTATCTGGCAAGTCGAGATTCTGAGTGGATGCGTCCACTTTATGAAGCATTAGGCCTAACTGTAGGTGTGGTTGTATCAGGTCAGGATCCGCATACCAAACGGGCTGCCTATGCCGCAGATATTACCTACGGAACCAATAATGAATTTGGTTTTGACTATCTGCGCGACAATATGGCTTTCAGTACTGAAGAGAAAGCTCAACGTGGATTCAACTTCGCAGTAGTGGACGAGGTTGACTCGATCCTGATTGATGAAGCGAGAACGCCGCTTATTATTTCCGGTCCTGCTGAAGATAGTTCTCAGTTATATATCAGTATCAACAAACTGATTCCGAAGCTTTCCCGATTCGATGGTGAAATTGATCCACAGGATGAAAATCAGGTTATCGATGAGCACTTTGCAGTTGATGAAAAGAACCGCACCGTTGAATTAACTGAAGCGGGTCATACTGCTGTCGAAGAACTGCTTACCTCTGAGGGTTTACTTGAAGAGGGCGACAGCCTTTATGCACCTCAGAATCTAAACTTGCTTCATCATGTGCTGGCAGGTTTAAGAGCTCATAACCTGTATCAGAAAGATGTTGATTACATTGTTCAGAATAACGAAGTTGTTATTGTAGACGAGCACACAGGACGTATGATGCCGGGC
>JASBRM010000160.1 GCA_030149405.1 Neptuniibacter sp.
GCTTCGTTACTTATATCCTCTTCTAAGTATTTCTCTACTAGTGACTCATTTTCTAAGGACACCCATGTGGTTCAAGGTGTTGTTAGTACTGTCCTCAGTCCCTATTACGATTTTCATGAATAGCCTGCGAATTGCCATTACTGGGTTATTAGTTAAAAGCTACGGTAATGAAGTTGCAGAAGGTTTTTTGCATGACTTTGAAGGCTGGGTAGTCTTTTTGGCTGCGTTTATCTGCTTAATGGCTGAGGTATGGGTTTTCACAGTTCTTGTTCAGCGGGGCAAGAGCATCTATGAATTGTTTGATTTTGATGGACCTTCTTCCACCGGGACTACTATCACAACCTGTCTGGGGAATAAGTTATATTTTTCTTCGTTGATAACCGTTGTATTACTCGGTGGTTCTTCGATTGTTTTCGCATTTTCCAATACTATCGTTATACCTGAACGCAAGTCGTTTTCAGAGTTTCCAATGCGTGTTGATGGGCGTAATGTATCACTCTATTCGTTTGAGCAAGATGTAATTGATATATTGAAACCGGATGATTACTTTGTTGGTAATTACCTCTCACGTCAGGAGCAGCCTGTTGGGTTATACATGGTCTATTACTCTCAGCAAAAAGATGGAAGTGCTTTGCATTCTCCAAAGGTCTGTATTCCGGGTGGTGGCTGGATCGTTGAGGATACGAGTATCATTAGCTTTCCTGTACAGGATTCAACATTGTCAGTTAACAGAGTGTTGATCCGCAAAGGTGATCGCAAACAGTTGGTTTACTATTGGATTAACCAAATGGGTGTGAACTATACCAATGAATATTTTGCCCGAGTTTCGTTAATTAAAAGTGCGATTCTAAATAAGCGCTCAGATGGTGCACTTATCAGGGTTAACATGGTTGTTGATGGGGACAATTTGGCTGAAGCAGATGAAATGTTGCAATCTTTCGTTCACGCGGCGTCAATGCATCTTTCGGAGTATTTGCCAGGTCAGGAAATGACCAGCCAATGAAGCTATAGAATTTTGTGAAAGGCATTCACTTAACTTAGTTGAGTTAAATTATATTTACCTAAGGGGTCACACATGGAGTTATCAAATGAATAAGCGTATCTGGCTACTGGTTACTGTGTTGCTCTTGTCTGGGTGTGGTTCACCCGAGCAGAAAGTTGAAGAGTTTGTTAGCAATGCTAAGAAACATCTGGCTGAAGGTAACTTTG
Organism: Neptuniibacter sp.; assembly: GCA_030149405.1. Classification (GTDB taxonomy): domain Bacteria; phylum Pseudomonadota; class Gammaproteobacteria; order Pseudomonadales; family Balneatricaceae; genus Neptuniibacter. The sequence goes on from JASBRM010000160.1 coordinate 1,210, forward strand.
ACGCTGCCCATGTTGAGTTCAGAAATGCGTTACAGATCAATCCAAATCATATTGATGCTCTCTATCATGTTACTAAGGTCTTTGAAAACGAGAAGGACTGGGCAGACTCATATCGATACCTTGAAAGGGTTATCGAGCTGGACCCTTCTCATGTAGATGCGCTTATTGCTATTGGGACTATAGAAATCTCGGCTCAGCAATTAGATAAAGCCATGGGCAGAAGTGAGGCGGCCATGAAATTGGCCCCAAACCAGGCAAAAGTGCGAGCTTTTAATTCAGTTTTGCGTTTGAAACTGGGAGACCTGGAGGGTGCTGTTAAGGAAGCAAATGCGGCTCTTGCTATAGAGGAAAACAATCTTGAGGCAACAATCGTACTGGCCTCTGAGCGACTTAGCTCAGAGGCTCCTGATCAGGCGCTTGAGTATTTAAATAAGTATAAAGGCTCAGAAAGTCTTGCGCTGTCTATGATGAAAGTTCGTGCTTACAACATGAAGCAGGACTTAGAGGGAGCTGTGTCGGTATTTGAGGGTCTCATTAAATCGGACCCTCAGAAAGATCAATTTCACTACTCTTTAGCTAAACAGTATTTAGTGTTTAACCAGAAGCAAAAAGCTGATGAAGTTCTGCGCGCACATTTAGAGCTAAAATCTAATGATATTAATGCGAAGCTACGTTACATACAGTTTCTCAACCAGCATATGGGCGAGGGTAGATCTGTTGCTCAACTAAAAGAGTTTATCAAGCAAAACCCAGAAAATCTGGAGCTGAGTCTTGGTTTGGCTGAAACTTACCAAAGGGGAGGTCATGTTGAAGAAGCGAAAGATGTACTGACTTCAGTTGCTTCTTTTAAAGATTCTGACAGCCAAATAAAAGCTCGTAATCGACTCGCGATTCTGGAATTCGGTGCTGGAAATTTCGAACAGGGTGATGAATACCTAAAACAGTCTCTGGCAATCGACCCTTCTAATCAGGAAGCGATCATTGCTTCAGCACAGCGTAAATTACAGCAAGGTCAGATCGAACCCGCTATTGCAGAACTCAGATCAGTGTTGCGGGATGCGCCGAACTCGGCAATTGTTTTGGGTTTGCTGGGTAGTGCGCATGAAAAGCAAGGGAAGGTTGAACTTGCCCTTGATCAATATGCTAAAGCTTATGAAGCAAATCCCAGGAACCGCATGGTGATTATTGCCTATACGCAGCTATTAAAGAAACAGGGGCAGTATAACCGGATAGAGAGTTTGCTTGATCGGTACCTTCAATTTGCGCCAAGTGATGTAGAGATTCTTCAGATTGCAGCTGAAAATAAACTAGCCATCAGGAACTGGGAAGACGCCCAGCTTATCGCTGATAGGCTGGACCAATTGAAGCAGGATTTATCCATTGTGAATCAGATAAGAGGCTCTGCTTTATTGGGAATGGATAACTGGGAACAGGGGCTAGCCGCATTTGAAACCGCTTATGAAGTGGCAGAAGACAAATCCAGATCTATGGCGCTTTTGGTACGCTCTTATGTGGTGTCACAGCAAGTCGATAAGGCTAAGGGCTTTCTAGAATCGGTTCTTGTTAATGATGCTGATAACTTAACGGCTATCTTTCTAATGGCACAATTACATCAATTAAATGATGAACTGGCTGCAGCGGAAGAATGGTATAAAAAAGCGGTTGAATCTCACCCCGAGAATTTAACAACCTATCAGCAGTTGGGGGGCTTTCTGATGCGTCAGGAGCGTCCTGAAGCCGTAATTGAGCTTCTGGAAGGTATTGATGCAAAAGTAACGGAAAATGCTGCATTGTTGCTAATTCGGGCCGGAGCATATGAGTTACATAATGATAAAGCTCAGGCAATCGAGTCTTATGAGCAAGTTTTAAAGTTGCAGCCGGAATTGGATGTTGCAATTAATAATCTGGCGGTATTGTTGAGTGAAGATACTGAGCACCAAAACCTTGAGAGGGCTAAGCAACTGGCCATTAGGTTTAAACAGTCAGAAGTTCCCTATTTTCAGGACACATTAGGTTGGATTTACTATAAAACGGGTGACATTAATAACGCTTTGTATTTCCATGAAAATGCTGTTCAGTCGATGCCAGAGTTTGCAGAGTTTAGATATCACCTGGGCATGAGCTATAAAGCTGCTGGTGAATTGGGCAAAGCGAAAGTAGAACTGGAGAAAGCGCTGCAACTTGCTGAGGGAACAACTCCCGGTTGGAAAATGGCAGCGCAGGAAGCCATCGGCAATCTATAAGCGGCATTAGGAGTTAACGTGTACGAAGAGTTTTATGGTTTTTCAGAAAAGCCGTTTACGTTACAGACAAACCCTGAGATGTTGTATATGGGGGATGTACACACGGCCGCATGTTCAATGTTGGAGTATGGGCTTCTCAATCGTGCAGGCTTTACTGTAATTACAGGTGAAATTGGTTGTGGAAAAACAACCTTGTTAGCCAAAGTGTTGCAGACTGTAGGTGACAATCAAACCGTTGGTTTTATCAATCATACCCATGAGCATATGGGGGATCTATTACCTTGGGTCCTGCATGCCTTTAATCTGGATTATTCCGCGGAAAGTCAGATCAAACAATATGACATATTCCGGAATTTTCTACGGGAGGAGAAAGGGTTAAATAATATTGTAATCCTTGTTGTTGATGAGGCTCAAAACCTTTCTCTTGAGCGATTAGAGGAGTTAAGGACGCTTTCTAATATTAACTTTGGTTCTGAGTTGCTCTTGCAAATAGTGCTGATTGGTCAGCCAGAATTACGGGAGCGTTTAAAGCATCCGAGGTTACGGCAGTTTGTCCAGCGAATAGCGGTCGACTACCACGTTCCATCATTAGATAGATCTGAAACCTGCCGATATATTGAGCATCGTTGTCTTCAGGTGGGTAGATTGAAACCCGTTTTCTCGTCTAAAGCTCTTTCATTATTGCATTACCTTAGCGATGGTATACCGCGAGTAATTAATGTGCTTTGCGATACTGTACTGTCGTATGGATTTGCTGATAATAAACAGATTATTGACGAAGATTACATTTTGACGGTTATTAAAGACCGAGCTGAGGGTGGCCTTCTCGCATTAGGTGTAGAACCGAAGAAAAAAGCAGTACGGCTGCAGTCAAAAGCTGAATTTCTCGAAGGGAATCTTAAACAAGCGCTCGATTAAGAGCGCTTTTTTTTCGCAGTTAATTAACACTGATATTGTATTTTTTAATTAAATCGTAAAGCGTTGGTCTGGAGACCCCTAGTAGTTTTGCTGCTGCAGATAAGTTATCTGTTGCTGCAATTGCCTGAGTGATCGCATTAACTTCGGCACTTTTTCGGGTTTCTTTTAGAGGTTGTAGTTTAGCTGGGATGACTTCACTGTTGTCCGAAGGACTATTGTCTTCCCCTCCAATCATTAATTCATCTGCTCCAAGATAGGTATTGCTGCACATAATTGCGCTTGTCTTGAGACGATTTTCCATTTCGCGAACATTGCCTGGCCAATCATAAGAGGCGATGACTTGAACGGCTTCTTCGGTGAACCCTTTGATATTAAGTTGGTATTCTTGAATCGTTTTATCCAGAAAATGCTTGGCCAGAAGGATTTTATCGCTTTGTCTATCCCTGAGGGGAGGAATATTAATTTCCATTTCGCAGATACGATAAAAAAGATCTTCTCGGAAGTTTCCTGACTGAATCATGTCTTTCAGATTTTTATTGGTAGCACAAACTACCCGGACATCGACAGGGATCTCATCTGTACCGCCAACTCTTTGAATCGTACGCTGTTGCAGAAAGCGTAGCAGTTTAACTTGAAGGTTAAGTGGCATATCACCTATTTCATCAAGGAATAAGGTTCCGCCATTGGCTGATTCTATCTTGCCCTTAGTTTGTTTGGCCGCACCTGAAAAAGCCCCTTTTTCATACCCGAAAAGTTCACTTTCCATTAAATTATCAGGAATGGCCGCACAGTTTATGGCCATAAATTTTTCATCTTTTCTGGGACTTACCAGATGGAATGCTTTGGCCAGTACTTCTTTACCTACACCGCTTTCACCTAGTAATGTGCATGTCACTTGTGTCGGAGCAATTCTGAATATCAGCTTGCAAATATCCAGCATACTGGGGTCGTTTGTAATGAGGTTTGGTAAAGTATCATTACTTTCTGATTGCTTCTGGCGATTTTTTTCTTCCAGTTGATTCAGTCGGACAACGCGCTCAATAATTACATCAAGTTCGTCTGTATCAATAGGTTTGTGGAAAAAATCGTAAGCGCCAAGTTCAACTGCCTTCATGGCGTTTTCTTCTTCAGAGCGGCCCGTCATGACAAGGATTTTACAGTTCGGCAGGGTGTTCAGAAGTTGTGAAATGCATTTCATGCCTTCAGTAACACCTTCAGGATCTGGAGGAAGCCCCAGATCTTGGAGAACAATGGAAGGCTTATATTCTTTAGCAGATTTTAATGCGTTATCGACATCACTCGCAGTGACGATTTCATACTGATCAAAGTGCCAGCAAAGCTGTTTCAGTAGACCTTGGTCATCTTCAACAATTAATATTACAGGCTGTTCTTCTTTGGTCATATTTCTTGTTCCAGTAAGCAAAGCTTGATGGTGAAGCAGGTTCCAAGGTTTGGAGCACTGGATACAAAGAGGCTCCCACCGAGCTGTTCAATATAGTCACGGGTTAAATATACACCGATACCCATTCCTGATCCTGACTTTGTTGATTCGAATGGTTTGAATAATTTTTCCCTGATGAATTCTGGCTCCATACCAATTCCTGTATCCCTGATCTTAAGTTCTGCTTGTTTGCCTATTTGATTAAGCTCAATTGTTATCTGTCCATCGTCAGGGGTGGCATCCTGAGCGTTTTTAATCAGGTGAGAAATGGACATCATCAACCGTTCTTTGTCAGCCTTAATCATCATCTCTGTATCAAGATAATTAAAAGTAGGTCGAGGTACGCCGGACTTATTGTGGGCCATTGCCATCTCGATTATAGAGATTAGATTTATCTTTTCCCAGTCATCTGGCTTATTGTTTTTAAGCTTAAACAGCAGGTCTTTCATACGGGTAACGGAGTTGCTGACCGTACTTATCGCATCCGCTACAAAGGCTGGGTTGTTTATGTGCTTGTCCGCATTTTTTACTACCAGATCTTGCTGAGCGATTAAGTTGTTGAGGTCATGCATTACAAAGGAGCTTAATTTGTTATAAACGTTAAGCTGAATCTGTTCTTCTAATCTTTTCTCTTGAATTTGTAGCTTAATATGCGCTGCTAATTGGCTACCGATGGCTCTTAATAAATCTAAGTCTTCCCAAGTTGGTTTTTTTTCTACCTTATGCGTTAGGGAGACAAAGCCAACCAGCTCATTGTTTGTTAGCAGTGGTGCGATTATCCATATGTCATGTATCAGAGATGCCCATTTGGGCAGTTTTTCATTGTGATTTGAAATTTGTTCTTTTTCGTTTGCATGAGGGTAGAAAATCCAGTCATTTTCGCTCATGCAATTGATAAATTCAGACTCAATGGGTTCAACGAGTAGGTTTATGTCCGTCTGATCAGTAGTATTACATTTGGGTACAAAATAATTACCTTCTCTGACCCATAAAATGCCTGAATCGCACTTAAATGTTTTTGTAATTACGTTAATAACTAATTCATGAGGGGATTCTGACGTTTCTTGTGACAACAGATTGCTGATTTTTAGCCATTCTTCTCTGTAGTCATATATATGGCTGAAAAAATTCTTGTTTATTAGGACAATAATCTTCGATTTTAACTGGCGGGATGAATACAAGATTACAATGCAGAACATTGCCGCAAACGTTATGAAGATTAAAGAGGTGGTTGTCCAGCTACCACTTACATCATTTAAATAGTATGCCCCAAACAGTATGAGCGTTAAGAACAGTGCGGATGTCAGAATAGTCGAGCTGTAAAATGCTGCATTCTGAGATAGTTTTAATTTCTGGGGTGAATCTTCGTTGGGAATAGCTACAACGCCAATTGCCATGATGAAGCAGGCGGCAAGGTATACAGAAGCTCTGATATGAATTGAAATGTCGTAGCCTTCATCGTTGAAAATACTGTATGTGTGATAAAAAAGATCGTAGAAAAGCAGGATACCAATGCTAACGCATACCACTTTAATCTGTCGGTCATAAATACTGGACCGAAATAGTATTTCAACACACCATATGGTGCAGATTGATAAAAATAATGCGATCACACTGCCAGTTATTGGAGTGAGTTCGTAGCCATAATACAGCAAAATAAAAGTGGCTAATGTCACAGCCCAGCACAGCCAGAAAATAAGCTTTATAGCGTTTAATTTTTTGATGCTGATGTCTTCTGGTAAGGCCCTGGAAATTGCTAAAACCCATATGCTGTAGTGCATGCATTCAAAAAACAGATCTAAATCATTCGGGATGCTCAGTCCGCTGTTTGATGGTGTTAGGCTGAATAGCCAAAATGAATTAAATAGTGCAGCCAGAGTCAATGCATAACAACTTCGCCTCCGGTAAAACTGAACCGCGAAAACAGCAGCCAGGGAGATTGAAATAACGCTGGCGCTTAAATATGGGGTCATCCAATTCAGCATAAGATTAATGCACCATTTAAAGGGACGATGAGTTCGTTATAGAATCCAGAGCACATAATACTAATTGCGCACAGAGAGGATAAAGCATCTGCAGCTTTCTGTCTTTAGGTATGTTCAGACACTTATTAAGTGAATGGATTGAAATAATTATTTACTTTTTTAAGAGATTTCATGGTTCAAGGTTTTGCAATTTTACTGATTTGTCAGTTGATAGGGGAGGTGCTGGTGCATCTTCTATCAGTGCCTATTCCTGGGTCAGTTATTGGGATGGTGGTTCTTTTTATTATTATGGTTGTGTTGGGTAGAGTTCCACAAGGGTTGCGTGAGGTCAGTGATGGGTTGCTTAAATGTTTGCCATTGTTGCTTGTGCCGGCAGGGGTGGGATTAATGAACCATTTTGGGGTTCTCTCTCACTATTGGGTAGGCCTGTTAATCTCGCTGTTTGTAAGTACATTCGTGACTATGCTGGTAGTGTCCCTATTACTGAAATGTCTTTCACCTGCAGATAAGAGTGATCAGCGTTGATGGACAGTTGGCATGATGTTAGTTCGTTTCCTGTTTTGTGGTTGGTTGTAACCCTAGTGGTGTTCATGGGGGCAGCGTGGCTGAACCAAAAGGCTGGTAAAACACCGTTTTTACACCCAGTTCTTGTTTCACTGAGTATAATTATCGTCATACTTAAGCTGATGGAGATTGATTACTCAACTTACATGCAGGGAGGTCAGTACATCCATTTTTTACTAGGCCCGGCTGTAGTTGCTTTGGCTGTTCCGCTTTATGACAACATCGAGACCGTTAAAAAGCTACTTTTACCATTATTACTGGGCAGTTTTGTCGGAGCATTCGTTGCAGCGGTCTCTGTCATACTAATCGGAATCTGGTTTGGGTTCAGTGATCAGATTCTGTTATCGATGGCCCCAAAATCGGTGACTTCGCCCATTGCTATTGCCGTGGCAGAAAAGATAGGTGGGTTCCCATCCCTTGCTGCGGGTTTGGTGTTAATTACCGGGGCTATGGGGTGCTTGATTGCTCCTGTTGTGTATAAGTTGTTAGGGATTACAGATCCTTCAGTTAAAGGGTTTGTATTGGGTGTGGGTGCTCATGCGATGGGGACGGCCTATGCATTTGAGTATGGTGTGATTGCAGGAGCTTTTGGTGGCTTGGCGATGGGTATGACGGGAGCGTTTACAGCATTTATGTTGCCAGTGCTTATTCCTCTTTTGGGCTTGTGAGCTCTTTTGTCGACGAATTGTTACGAAAATCATGATGTTTGGTAATTAATTAGTCGATTTACACCCTTTTCATCTTTATGTTGCAATTGCTAAATAATGTATTCGCCGGTAAAGTTCGCGCAGTTACAAAGATGAAACAGAACTGGCATTCCTCATGACTCCATTAGAGCGCTACAAGCAAGACCTGCAACGTGATGATTTCTCCTATGATCCAGCTCAGGAGATGGCTGTAGAGCACCTTCAGCGTCT
>JASBRM010000178.1 GCA_030149405.1 Neptuniibacter sp.
GATGTATTTTGATTGGCAGTAACCTGCTGAATACTTTTAGTCAGTCTGCTTTGCAGCTCATCAATGTTTTGTTTTTCCTGAGAGCTCTGAGCTTTTAACTGGCCTAGCTGTTGGTTCATATCAGCAATGGTCTTATCCAATGAGGTTCTTGCAGAACTGATGCTGCTCGCTACCTGGGCTTCCAGTTTTTGGTTGTTCTGGGTGACGCTGACGTCTTGCTGCATTGAAAGCCAGTACAGGTATCCCGAAGCTCCAAGTGCTAACAGCGAAAGCAGTAAAGCCAGAACGCCAGGCCAAGTAGATGCTTTTTTCTCTTTGGCTTGGGTTGGCGCCGCAGGTTCGGGCTTTATTTCGTCTTTAACGGTTGGGATTTCTTCTGCGGTTGGTTCCGTCGTGTCGGCTTGATCTGAGTTGGCTTCTGCCTCAGGCTTTGAGTCTTTAGTGTCCCCGGAATTATTATCATCAACACTTACTTCAGTGGCAGTGGAATCAATAATCTCAGATTCTTTGCCCATATCTTCCTGTGATTTATCTGTTTTCTTGCTCATCAGTAGCTTTCCACAAAAGTGATTACTGCTTCAGTGTGTCCAACACTGCCTGGTCATCAGGCCCTGTTGCTGTAGTAATGTTTATAAAACCCATATTGCTGGCTGTATCTTTTACCCGTTCGCTGGGAACGATAATCTGACAGCCTTTTAGTGAATCTATACTTAATCCGGCCTGTTGAACCAACAGGTTGAGATTGTTTAGTCCTTCACCACTGCTTATTAAAATTACACCCGGCGCGGGTGATAGAGATTTAACAATATCAGCATTTTCATATTTCGGGCAGTGGCGTTCGTAAAGTTCAGCATAGACAACCTCTGCACCTCTTGCACTAAGTTCATCCCCAAGAGTGGGTCTTCCACCCACACCCCGGATTATGAGTACTCTTTCGCCAGAAATCTGCTGTAAATCCGGACAAGCAAGCAATGCTTCAGAATCGTAACCTAAAGGGCTGTGATAGGCATCTATACCATAGTTGTTTAGAGCCTGAGCTGTTTTCTGGCCAATGGCATACCAATTTACTTTATATGGAAGCTGTGGCCAGTATTGATCAATCCATTCCCCGCCATAGTTAGCGGCATTGGGGCTAATGAAAATGACATGCTGAAACAAGTCAAGATCCATAATATGCTGCTTGATTGTATGAAAACCATCATGCTTTTCATCAACAGCGGATATTTGCAGTAGAGGAAGGGGAACTGCAATAGCCCCCTCCTGGCCTAAGAGCCTGATCAGATTCTCAGCCTGATGGGCTGGTCGGGTAACCAGTACCTTTAGATTGCTCAGAGTATCAGGCATCAGTAGTTTTATAGACTTCCGCAAGAATCTCTTTGGCGCCGGCGTCTTTCAGACGATCTGCCAGAGTGATGCCGATTTGCTCTGCATCGTTTGGATGACCGGTTTCTTCATCACGTAGAATCAGGCTACCATCGGGTTTGGCAACCAGACCGCGAAGATAAAGCTCGCTGTTATTATTATTCAATGTCGCGAAGCATGCGATAGGCACCTGGCAACCACCTTCCAGACGGCGGTTCATTGCGCGCTCAGCGGTCACCCGCCACGCAGTTTCCTGATCATGAAGAGGCTTCAGCAGTTCAAGCAACTCAGAGTCGTCCATTCGGCACTCTATGCCTACTGCTCCCTGACCACCTGCGGGTAAACTGAAATCTACCGATATCTCCGATTTGATGCGTTCTTTCATTTCTAAACGAATCAGGCCTGCGGATGCCAGAATAATGGCATCGTATTCGCCATCATCCAGTTTGCGCAGACGAGTGTTTACATTGCCGCGTAACCATTTGATCTTGAGGTCAGGGCGCTTTTCGCGGATCTGAGCTTCACGACGTAGAGAAGACGTACCAACCACAGCTCCCTGTGGAAGTTCTTCAATGCTGTTATAGGTGTTTGATACAAATGCGTCTGTTGGTTGTTCACGTTCACAAATGACTGCAAGACCCAGTCCTTCTGGGAACTCCATCGGTACATCCTTCATCGAATGCACGGCAATGTCCGCTTCACCCGCAAGCATGGATTCTTCGAGCTCTTTAACAAACAGTCCTTTACCGCCTACTTTCGCCAGAGGGGCATCCAGAATCTTATCGCCTTTAGAGGTCATGCCCAGTAGCTCGACCTGAATACCTTTATGGTGTCTTTCAAGTTCAGCTTTGACAAATTCAGCCTGCCACATGGCAAGAGGGCTTTTGCGGGTTGCGATACGGATGGTTCTGCTCATAAAAACGGTCTCTAAACAGCATCATTGGAATAAGTTGCCGATTGTAGCAGATTGAAAGGGTTGATATAGCCACGTTATCTCAAAGGTCGTGATATAATCCCGCGCAAATTCAGTTTTGCCCATCAGGGCCATAGAAATACCAGTGATAGAGGTTTACCATGAGTGATAAAACCAACCAGCAGTGGGGTGGTCGTTTCAATGAACCAACCGATGCTTTTGTTGCCCGTTTCACCGCTTCTGTAAAGTTTGATCAGCGTATGTATCTGCAGGACATTCGTGGTTCTATCGCACACGCTAAAATGCTGACGCAAGCAGGTGTTCTGACTGAAGACGAGCGTGACGATATCATTCGTGGTTTGGGTGAAATTCGCGTAGAAATTGAACGCGGTGAGTTTGAGTGGTCAATTGAGCTGGAAGATGTACATATGAACATCGAAGCTGCCCTGACTAAGAAAATTGGTATCACTGGTAAGAAACTGCACACAGGTCGATCCCGAAATGACCAGGTAGCGACGGATATTCGCCTGTACCTGCGTGATGAAATTGATCTGATTCTGGCTGAAATCACTCGTCTGCAACAGGGCCTGTTGGGTATTGCTGAGCGTGAAGCAGATACTATCATGCCGGGCTTTACTCACCTGCAGACTGCACAACCCGTCACTTTCGGTCATCATCTATTGGCTTGGTTTGAAATGCTAAGCCGTGACTTTGGGCGTTTCGAAGACTGTCGTGAGCGTGCGAACATTATGCCTCTGGGAGCGGCGGCTCTGGCTGGTACAACTTATCCAATCCAGCGTGATTTAACCTGCGAGCTGCTTGAGTTTAATGCGCCTGCAGAGAACTCTCTGGATGCAGTATCTGATCGTGATTTCGCTATAGAATTCTGTTCTGCGTCCAGTATTCTGTTGATGCACTTGACGCGTATGTCAGAGGAGCTGGTTCTTTGGACTTCTGCTCAGTTTGACTTTATTAACCTGCCGGATCGTTTCTGCACCGGTTCTTCTATAATGCCGCAGAAGAAAAATCCCGATGTACCTGAGCTGGTTCGGGGTAAGTCTGGTCGTGTATACGGCCACCTGATGAGTTTGCTGACGCTGATGAAATCACAGCCGCTGGCATACAACAAAGACAATCAGGAAGACAAAGAGCCGTTGTTTGATGCAATCGATACCGTGAAAGGATGTTTGCGTGCTTTCGCAGATATGGTGCCTGCGCTTGAGTCTAAGAAGGAAAGTATGCGTGAAGCTGCACTCCGTGGATTCTCTACTGCAACCGATCTTGCGGATTATCTTGTACGTAAAGGTATGCCTTTCCGTGATGCTCATGAAGTTGTTGGTAAATCTGTTGCTTACGGTATTGAGCAAGGCAAGGATCTGGGCGAAATGTCACTTGAAGAACTGGCTCAATTCTCCGATACCATCGAAGCGGATGTATTCGAGGTGTTGACCCTTGAAGGCTCTGTTGCTGCTCGTGATCATATTGGCGGTACAGCTCCTAACCAGGTTCGAGCTGCTGTGAAACGTGGCCAGGCTAAGTTGGATGAACGCGGTTAAGTAAAAGCTACCAACGTTAAAAAATGCGCCTTATGGCGCATTTTTTATGAACAATGGGTGCCTTTATCACAGCTCTGAGGCAGTAACACAGCAGTTTAGGCCTTTTTTCTTAGCTTCATATAAAGCTTTGTCTGAGGAGTGATATAGCTTTTCAAAATTGTCGGCGTTATCGGGTGAGGTGGATATCCCGATAGAGATGCTGTTTTTTTGGAGTTCTGGTAGAACGTTAGTCAGATTGAGCTGAAAACTCTTACGTATCCACTCTGCTTTTTTAAGCGCTGAGCTTTGAGGTGTGTTTGGCAGAACCACCAGGAACTCATCCCCACCGTATCGGCAGATCAGGTCGTTGCTTCTGCACTCTGTACGTAGAGTATCAGCCAGATACGCCAGCGTTTTGTCACCTATTCCATGACCATGGTTATCATTAATAGCTTTAAAATTATCAATATCCACCATCAACAAACTGGTTGGTGACCGGTTAGGGTCCGCAAAAATAAGCGGAATATGTTCTTCCAGATAGCGGCGGTTAAATAAACCGGTCAATGCATCGTGGGTGGCTTGGTTCTGAAGCTCATC
>JASBRM010000183.1 GCA_030149405.1 Neptuniibacter sp.
AATGTATCTGCATGAATTTGTTGATATTTATTGTTCTGTTTTTTTATGAGAAGAATAAGTTTTGATAATTAATTTATATGTTAAATCAGTTGTAGTGTTTTGAGTGTGTTGATGTTGCAACAGGTGTAATGTCTTTATTTATGAATTTTGTTTTTTATTCTAAATTATGTGTAAGGCGGGTAAGAGGAGTCTTATATTATTTTGGTTCTATTGGCTGAATAAAATCTTAGTTATGGTATTGGCATGGAAATAGCAAATCATATTTTTGCTACTTCTAAGGGTGCTTAATGGTGAGCAGGTGTCTCATTATTTAGAAAAAAATGCATCATTTGGAGCGGCTTTTCAAAAAATAATTATTTAGGAGTTTTTATGAACTGGACTAAACCTGCTTACAAAGATCTGCGTATTGGTTTTGAAGTAACTATGTACTTTGCTAACCGTTAAAAAATACGACTTGGTCGTATGTATTGCACCTTCTTTTGTGTAATGCATACAGGGCTGTCTGATTGTTGCTCGGTTAGACAGCCGCTATTCTTTATATCGTTCTCTTGCTTGGTCTTTGGTTAGGCGCTGTTCTAACGTGATTCCTAACACCGGGTACAAGATGTCTCATTAATAACTACTCATTATTCGTCTCTAGAAAACAGGTTGTATCTTGATGATGCCCAAGTTCTAAGTCGCTCCAGAGAATTTGTGGTGTAAGTGAGCTGTCGATTAGTGTGTTTTTTGTTGCAGCGACACTTGTTGCGAAGACCCCTAAAGCTGTAGCGGTCTTGCATCTTCTATTACTGGTAATGAAGTTCTTTTTAGATTTTTCCTTTCTTTTAAAAACAATTGGTTACGTTGATTTTTCTGTGTCAATGAGAGGCTGAATCGGATTGGCACGTAATTTGTTGATGTTTCTGCACAAAAATTCTAATTGAGCAGTTTAGCAATGAGCTTATATAAGAGTATCGAACGCACTTTTTTCAACTCACTTACAAAAAAAATAATTGGAAACGTTGTCTTCCTTCTTATACCTCATCTTTTACTGGTATTGATATCAATTTTCTACCACCAGAATTTAGCTACAGTTTTGGCCAGGGTTAGTCTGTCAAATGCTGATAAGGACCTGATTTCTGAAGCCTTAAGTGGTCTGTGGTGGTCTGGATCGATTACGGTGTCTTGGGCGTTTGCTTCAGGCATAGCAGTCATATTTTTTATGCGTCACCTCTTCATGAAGCCCATCAATGATGTTACTGAGGTTTTATCTGCAATTAAGGAGAAAGATGGTGATATTTCAGCAACCTTGCCAGTAGAAACCCACGATGAAATCTCGATTCTGGCTGAGAGATATAACGACTTTGCTGCCAAACTTAAAGAAATTATTGCTGACACCCGATCCAGAAGTGTTCATGTCGCGCTCTCTGCTGCGAAACTTAAGAAGGTTATTGATCAGGCCCATAAAAAATCTGGGGAGCAGGAGGACAGTTCCCAGGAAGTTTTTATCGCTAGTAATGAAGCTTCCAAAGCTATAGAAGAAATTGCTGCTAGTACTCTCCAAATTAGTGAGCAAAACACAGCAAACCTAAAGGATGTTAGAGCTTCGAAAGAGGAGCTTCTGAAGGTTCAGGAGCAGATAGAAGCTATTCGTGATCTGGTAAATCAATTCCAGGAAACGGTATTGGGTTTGCACCATAATTCACAAAATATTACGAATATTCTGGTTATGGTTCAGGACTTTTCAGATCAAACCAACTTATTAGCCCTAAATGCATCTATCGAAGCCGCTAGGGCCGGTGAAGCCGGTAGAGGCTTTGCAGTGGTTGCAGACGAAGTGTGGGGTTTGGCTAAAAAAGTCGGGGATGCTACGAGCCTTATTGATAAGAACATTACTAAGATGTCTGGCTTGGTGTTCGATACTGATCACAGCGCGAAAAATATCTTGGGTTATATAGAAACTACTGGAGATTTTATTGAGCAGACTAATAAGCAATTTGGGAATTTAGTAGAGGATTTTGAGCAGGTTAACGGTCAACTTTCCAGTATTAGCGCTGCAATTGACGAACTTGCTTATACCAATAAAAGTTCTTTACAGCATGTCGAAAAAATTACGTGTATAGCTTCTGATATCAAAGGTGAGATGGATCATTCTCAGGATTATTCAGAGCAACTTGAAGTTTCAACAGAGGAAAGTCAGGAATTGCTTTCTAGATTCATTATCGGTTATGGATCATTCGAAGGGATTATTCAGAAAGTAAAAGCTTTTAAGTCTGAGCTTGATGATCGTTTAGATAGTTTAAAGAGTGGTAATAATCTCTTTGATAGAAATTACCGTAGAGTCAATGAAGGCCAGAAACCGGCTAAGTATGATTGCAGCTATGCGGAACATTTCGATTGTGAGATGCAACCTTTATACGATCAATTCATCGCCCAAAATCCAGAGCTTATTTACAGTGTTTTAGTGGACCGTAATGGCTATGTTGCAACACATCACAATAAAGTCTCTAACCCGATCACTGGTGATCTTGAAACAGATAATGCGAAGAGCCGTAACCGTCGTATCTATTTTGATAATCGAGCTGAACAACGCCGTGCGACTCACACGAAACCATTTCTATTGCAGACTTATGTTCGTGATACGGGTGAAATTCTCAGCGAATTATCGTTACCTGTTTATGTAGATGGGCAACACTGGGGGGCTTTGATTGTTGGTTTCGACTCTAATGTGTTGCTTAACTCCTAGCTTTTCAGTTGTATAAGTAGTAGTGAAAATTTTTTTGTAGAAAACTAAAGAACGATAACTATGTATATTCAAGTATTAGGCTCTGCTGCAGGTGGTGGTTTCCCTCAGTGGAACTGTAACTGCCGCAACTGTGCCGGATTCAGAGCCGGAACACTCAACGCAAAATCTCGCACCCAATCTTCTATTACAGTCAGTGTCGACGGTGAGAACTGGATTCTATTTAACACCTCTCCAGATATCCGTGAACAACTTGCTAATTTCGGACCGATGCAGCCAAACCGTTCCATTCGTGATACCGGTATCGCTGCGATTGTGTACATGGATAGCCAGATTGACCACACAACCGGTTTGCTGATGCTGCGTGAGGGCTGTCCGCATAACATCTGGTGTACAGAGATGGTGGAGCAAGACCTATCTACAGGCTTCCCTGTCTTTAACATGCTGAAACACTGGAATGGCGGTAACAACATCAACCGCATTCCAATCGGTGAGAACGAAAACAGCTTTGTGATTCCGCAAGTGCCGGAACTGAAGCTGACCGCTGTACCGCTACTAAGCAGTGCACCGCCGTACTCACCTCACCGTGATGACCCGCATCCGGGCGATAATATCGGTATGCATATCGAAGATACCCGGACCGGAAAAACTCTGTTCTATGCACCTGGTTTAGGCCAGATTGAACCGCACCTGCGCCCTTATATGGAAAACGCTGATGTTCTGATGGTGGACGGTACCATCTGGACAGAAGATGAGCTGATCACCTCTGGGGTTGGCGATAAGTTGGGTACAGCGATGGGGCATCTGCCGCAATCAGGCAAGGGTGGCATGATTGAGTATCTGGATACGCTGGAAAAACCGCGCAAGATACTTATCCACATCAATAACACCAACCCAATTCTGGATGAAGACTCTCCAGAGCGTGCGGAAGTAGAGTCGCACGAGATTGAGGTCTCTTACGACGGTATGTCGATTGAACTTTAATCTTCCTTGGGGTTCGTAGAATAGAATAAGAAGGCTAAACGTATTATGAGCAGTCAAGCAAACGATCAGTTGCCGATGAGCCGCGAAGAGTTTGAAGCGGCGTTGCGTGCTAAAGGTGATCTGTACCATACCCAACACCCTTACCACATTGCGATGTATGACGGTAAAAGCACCCCTGAACAGATTCGTGGTTGGGTGGCTAACCGTTTTTATTACCAGATCAGTATTCCAGTAAAAGATGCAGCGATCATGGCCAATTGCCCGGATCGTGATGTGCGTCGCCACTGG
>JASBRM010000242.1 GCA_030149405.1 Neptuniibacter sp.
TTGAACAGGTATCCATCAATACCAACTCCCTGAATACACCTGCAGAAATTACGCAGTACCTTGCTGACGAAGGTGATGAATACCTTAACTTTACATTGAGTGCATCCTGGAGCGATAACCACTTGAACCGTGGTTTCTTCCCAACTAAAGGGTATTCGCAAAGCGCTTCTCTTGAGGTGGGTATCCCGGGGAGTGACCTGAGTTATTACCGCGCACTTTATAACGCAAAATGGTACCGGCCTTTGACGGATGATCGATACTGGATCGTATCCTTGAAAGGCCGCCTAGGCTACGGCGGTGAACTGGGTGACAATGAATACCCATTCTACAAACACTTCTATGCGGGTGGTCTGAAAACGGTCCGAGGTTATGAACAAAATACTCTGGGACCAAGAGATTCACTGGATGATCCATTTGGTGGTGATGTAATGATTACAGGTGGTGCGGAGTTCATTTTCCCGGTTCCATTCGTTAAAGATAAATCTTCTTGGCGTACGCTGTTCTTTGTTGATGGTGGTAACGTATTCGACACGAACTGTTCTTCAGTTTCTACAAACTGTGAAGATGGCGTTAAACTGGACGAGCTTAGATTTTCTGCTGGTTTCGGTTTGAGCTGGTTGACACCAATTGGTCCATTGTCTGTTGCACTGGCTGTGCCGCTTAATGATAAAGATGATGATGAAACAGAAGTATTCCAGTTCGCGCTTGGACAAACATTCTAAGGAATAAGTGATGATGAGAACGCTATTAGGTTTAATTTTAACGCTTGGGATTAGTATCACTGCTTCTGCTCAAAATATTGCGGTTGTTGATATTCAGGCGGCATTGTTAACTTCAAATGCCGCGAAGCAATATCAGGAGTCACTTAAAGCTGAGTTTGCCAAAGATCAACAGTCTGTAGTTGATCTGGAGAAGCAGGTGAAGGCTGCGCGTGATAAAGCAGCAAAAAATAAAGATCTGGTTTCTGCTGAAGAGCTGAATAAAATGAAAATGCAGTTCCAGAAAGTGTTTGCTGAATACCAGCGTTCAGGTCAGGCTCTGCAGCAGAAGAAAATGCAGCGTGAGCAGGCATTTCTGCAGCAGATGCGTCCTGTATTGGATAAGGTTTTGAAAGAAGTCATCACTGAAGGGGGGTATGATCTAGTCATCTCTCGTCAGGCAACTCATTATGCCGATAAAAAGTACGATATCACGCAAAAAGTCGTCGAGCTTTTAAATAAACAGTAGTTCTATATGCCTGAGACGAAGTACCAGTTAGCAGAGCTTGCACAAGAAATTGCTGCTCAAATTCAAGGAGACCCTGATTTCTGGGTGAGCTCACTGGCTACTTTGCAATCCGCTTCAGCTACCGAGCTGTCATTTATTGCTAACTCTCAATATCAAAAATACCTTAAAACTACTTCTGCTGGTGCGGTGATTTTATCTCCTGCTGATTTGGAATTTTTTTCAGGGAATGCTTTGATCGTTGATGACCCCTACTTGGCCTATGCAAAGCTGAGCCACAAATTCGCTGCGACACAGAGCGTTGGGGTAGGGGTTTCAAATTCAGCCACCGTAGATCCAACGGCAAGAGTTAGTAGCTCTGCGGTTATTGGCCCTGGTGCGGTTGTCGCAGCAGGTTCACATATTGGCGATAATGTTGTAGTGGAAGCTAATACAGTTGTGGGCGAAGATTGTGTTATAGGCCAAGGCACACACCTTTGTGCCAACGTAACATTATATTCAGACGTCAAAATTGGTGAAAACTGTCTGATCCACAGTGGCGCTGTTATTGGTGCTGATGGTTTTGGTTTTGCGAACCATCAGGGGCAGTGGGAAAAAATAGCTCAGCTCGGTGGTGTGAGAATTGGCAACCGGGTTGAGATAGGTGCGTGTACTACCATTGATCGTGGCGCTCTGGATCATACCCTGATAGGCGATGGGGTGATTTTAGATAATCAGATCCAGGTCGCGCATAATGTTCAAATAGGCGAAAATTCTGCTATTGCAGGTTGTACCGCAGTAGCAGGAAGCACTAAAATTGGCGACCGTTGTACTATCGCTGGAGCGTGCGGAATTACCGGACATCTAGAGATCGCTTCTGGTACTCATATTACTGCGATGACTCTGGTGACTAAGTCGATTACAAAGCCTGGTGCCTACTCTTCAGGTACTGGGATGCTGGACAATAAACAGTGGAAGAAAAGTGTAGTACGCTTCCGCCAGCTTGATGACATCGCTCGCCGTTTAAAAACTTTAGAAGATATGGTTATTGAGAATAAGGGTTCTTAAAACATGATGGACGTGAATGAAATACGGGAGTATCTCCCACATCGTTATCCGTTTCTACTTGTGGATAGGGTGCTGGAACTGACTGAGGGAGAGTCCATTGTTGCGATTAAAAACGTCACAGTTAATGAGCCATTCTTTAATGGGCATTTCCCAGACCATCCAGTTATGCCAGGTGTCCTGATTGTTGAAGCAATGGCTCAGGCTGCAGGTATTCTGGGTTTTAAAACTATGAACAAAAAACCGCAGGATGGTTCTATCTACTATTTTGTAGGTTCGGATAAACTGCGATTCAAACGTCCAGTTGTGCCGGGTGATCAGCTTAAGTTGGAAGCGCAAATTCTTTCTGAACGTCGTGGAATTTGGAAATTCGAAGTGCGTGCCAGCGTAGATGGTGATACGGTTAGTTCTGCAACGATCCTTTGTGCAGATAGAAAGGTTTAAACATTGATTGATTCTCGCGCCATTGTAGATCCTTCCGCAAAGCTTGGAGAAGGTGTTGAGGTAGGCCCCTGGACATTCATAGGTCCAGAGGTAGAGATCGGTGCGGGTACGGTTATTGGTTCACATGTGGTTCTTAAAGGCCCAACCAAAATTGGAAAAAATAACCGTATCTACCAATTCGCTTCGGTTGGAGAGGAATGTCAGGATAAGAAATATGCTGGCGAACCCACCACTCTGGTCATGGGTGATAATAATGTCGTTCGTGAAGGTGTAACGATCCACCGCGGTACGGTTCAGGATGCTGGTACAACAATTATCGGCTCTGACAACCTCTTCATGGCGAATGTACATGTCGCCCATGATTGTGTGATTGGTGATAATGTGATTATGGCCAACAATACTGCAGTGGCTGGCCATGTCCATGTTGGTGATTGGGCTATTCTGGGTGGGTTTACTGCAGTTCACCAGTTCTGCAAAATTGGCCCTCATGTCATGTGCGGAACCTGCTCAGTGGTTTTGAAAGATATTCCTGCATATGTGATGGCTAATGGTAATACGGCTGCACCTCATGGTATCAACACAGAGGGGCTTAAGCGCCGTGGTTTCAGTAAAGATGCAATTAGCATGATCCGCAAAGCCTATAAAGTGGTTTACCGCAGCAAGCTGACTACTTCACAGGCTTTAGCACAGTTGCAGGGCATGGTCGAAGATTGCCCTGAAATCCTGCCACTTATCCAATCGATTGAGAGCTCTTCTCGCGGCATTATCCGCTAGGTGTGCCTATGCCAAATCCCTTGCGCATAGGCATAGTAGCTGGAGAAGCATCCGGCGATATTCTCGGCAGCGGCCTTATTAAGTCCCTCAAAAAACGTTTTCCTGACCTTGTTGTTGAAGGTATTGGCGGAGAACTTATGATCGCTCAGGGTTGTAAATCCCATTACCCAATGGAGCGTTTATCAGTAATGGGGTTGGTAGAAGTTCTTGGTAGATTGCCAGAGCTATTGAAAGCCCGCAGAAACCTCGTTGAATATTTCAAAAAAAATCCACCTGACCTGTTTATAGGAGTGGATGCTCCTGACTTTACTCTGGGGATGGAAGCTAAGCTGAAAGAAGCTGGCATTCCCACAGTACATTATGTAAGTCCATCAGTCTGGGCCTGGAAGAAAAAACGAATCTACAAGATAAAAAAAAGCACTGATCTGGTTTTGAGCTTATTTCCATTTGAGGCTAAACACTATGCCCCTACTCAACAGCGGATTGCGTTTGTCGGGCATCCGTTGGCTGACTCAATACCTAAAACGGTGGATGTAGATCAGGCAAAAACCCGCTTTGCTGTGAAAGAGGGTGAGAAGGTGGTTGCTATATTACCAGGCAGCCGTGGCAGTGAACTCAAATACCTGGCCGAGCCGTTTCTGGAGACAGCTCGGTGGCTATCCCAGCGAGTTGATAATCTACGTTTTGTCATACCAGCAGCAAACGCCAACAGACATGATCAATTACATGACTTGATCACAGAAAAGTATTCAGATCTCAATATCCAACTGGTGATTAAAAATTCACGAGATGTGATGGCGATTGCTAATGTGATTTTGATTGCTTCAGGAACCGCGACTCTGGAGGCAACTATACTCAGAAAGCCTATGGTGGTGGCCTACAAAATGGCCTCTCTTACCTATGCAATTTATTCACGAATGGTGACTTCTCGATTCATTTCCTTGCCTAATTTATTGGCTGATAAAGAGCTGGTTCCAGAAATCCTTCAGGATCAGGTTGAACCAGAAGTGCTTGGCCCAGCAGTGCTAAAAGCGCTTGAGGATGAAACCTATCAGAATATGCTGGCTGATGAGTTTGCAAAAATTCATGCAACCCTTCATCAGGATGCAGATGAAAAAGCCGCTGAGGCTGTAGTTTCTCTTCTACAAGATAAAGGCGTAATCTGATGCAGAGCTTAGGCTTCGATTTTAGTGCAGGCAAGCTAGTGGCGGGTGTCGACGAGGTTGGTCGAGGCCCTCTTGTTGGTAATGTGGTCGCGGCTGCGGTCATTCTAAATCCTGAGAAACCGATATCGGGTCTGGCAGACTCAAAAAAGCTATCCGAAAAAAAACGCAATCAGCTTTACGCGGAGATTAAAGATAAAGCGTTGGCCTGGTGTGTCGCGTCGGCTTCCCCTGAAGAGATTGATGAAATAAATATACTTCATGCTTCAATGCTGGCTATGAAGCGAGCGGTTGAGGGGCTGAATATTACTCCTGAATTTGTGTATGTTGATGGTAACCGTTGCCCTGACCTGAAATGCCCAAGTGAGGCAGTGGTTAAGGGCGACAGTAAAATTGCTGAAATCAGTGCCGCTTCAATACTCGCTAAAGTAGATCGTGATCGGGAAATGGAATTGCTGGATAAAGAGTACCCCCAGTATGGTTTTGCTAAGCATAAGGGGTACCCTACGGCAGTCCATTTTGCGGCATTGACCGAACATGGCCCTTTGCCAGAGCACAGGCGGAGTTTTAAACCTGTCCGCGAATTGTTGGAAACTAAATAATTTTCTATTTATGACTGATCCAAAGTTTATTCATCTCCGGGTTCATACAGAGTTTTCACTTGTTGACGGCTTAGTACGTGTTAAAGAGTTAGTGGCAGCGGCGAAAAATGCCGGTATGCCCGCTGTAGGAATGACTGATCAGACCAACTTCTTCGGTTTGG
>JASBRM010000252.1 GCA_030149405.1 Neptuniibacter sp.
ATGAAATTCAAGATCACAAGCCCCACCTAATTGCTTACACGTCATGGTTTTCATATGTAGTCCCTGTCATTTGAATGGAATTGACTCAGTTCATTATAGTGGTATCGGAATAGAACAGATTGAAGCAGAGGACTGGTAACATTCCATAGCTTTTAACTCACTGTAATTGCTTGGCACAGTGGCGTTTACGAGGCACAGCATGCCCTTTTTATATCTAACGCCTAAAGCAGCCGCGCAGTATGCGTCGGATGCCTTTGCTTGTTATCTTGTTAAGATCATTTTCTCAAATGCATTAACTGCCAACTGGGTATATTCACCATTTGAAGATTCTAAGTCTTGAGTGTGGAAGGTATAAACCTTTGACTCGTAAATTAAGCAGTACATAACACCGTGAAGTTTTTGACCTTTCAACTGCCCTCTCCAGTTAATTTTTGCCATTGGGTGATCAGAAATTTCTACAAACTCCACATCACTTTTTTCAAATGATTGTCTTTTCCGTTGTACACCGCCAAGAAACTGCAACAGATAATCCTTAGTTCCTTCTTTAAGTTCATCAAGAGTTAGTGATGGAAAGGTCTGCCCTGGATCCCATACTGAAAGCTGTAAAAGAGTACTGAATCCATTTTGATGGGGGTAAGCAAAGGCACTACTAATAAAACCTTGCCCCATACTCTGCTCATTAGGACCTTCAAAACCATCGGGTATCTTTATTGATACTGCATCAAAATCATAAGCATGGAGTGAAGAGCATATGAACAAAAGAAAAAAACTAAATAATCGAACAGTCATGATGTAAACCTTAATAGATAACGCCGCCATAAAGGGCGGAGCGCATGCGACGTCCAGCCCGTAGGGCGATTTTTGATGGCCTTGTTATAAGCCATCAACTAACGCTTCCCATTTCGTAACTCGATCACGAATTTTGCTCATTGCTTCCTCTGCCAGCTCAGTAATTTTTTCTTGGTTCTTTTCTGCTTTTTCCCAGTAATCCATATACCTATTTTCATCTTCAGGGTCTCTGTATTGGTATTCAATAGACTCAGACCTACTTTCCTTTTCTATGGCTCGTATGGAAAGATAGATCTCTTCAGGGTAGAACGGCCTTTTCTTTTCTCGTACTACATAAAGGGCTCTTAGAGCCTCGTAATACCTAGTAAGCCTTTCTCTTTTTATATCATCATCAGATTTGTCTGGATCTCTGTAATCCATCGCTGGTCGCAAACTAAGACTTGCGTCCCGAACATCCACTAAGAGAGATGAAAGGTCTGACAAGACCTCATACTCTTTCTCATACCTAAAGCCATGATTGTTAATTTGAGAGGATAGTTCTGCACGTGTAGATTCTAACAATTTCGCGTGATTTAGCTTTACGCTCTCAATGCTATTTGTAATTTCACCAATATCCTCTTTCGTCGCTAGGTTCTTTCCTTTTTCGGATGAATAAGAAAATAGATATTTCTTGAATAGGAAGATGCAACCTATCGCCAATAGAATAAGGATCTCTAGAACTATAATTATTGTTTGTTCCAACGTTCAGGTTTCCTTTGGCTTATAACGCTCAGCTAAGTGGCGCGCAAAGCGCGTCATATTTGAGCTTCTTGTTAAATGTTTTTACCATGATGACCAATGATATTTATGCAGAAGCTTATTTTTGGAGCTAAAACAAAATGCATATTTACTTGGTAGATTAAATACATTTTCGTACCACGCTTCTTTTACACACCCAGCTATCAGTTGGCTTTCAGATTTTCTAAAGGGTTCTTCGGCTAATACTGTCCCATCCGTTAAATAAGAGGGTTCACCTGCAATTGCTACTAATTCAGAATAACTTGAACCCAGAGCTAATGACTTCATTGCTTGAGAAGGCCCGTTAGAATTGAACGATAGAAATATAACCAAACCAACTACTAATGCGGAACTGAGTAATATCATTCTGAGCATACTCACCCTCGTGACATTTAACGCCTAATGCAGCCGCGCAGTATGCGTCGGATGCCTTTTCTTGTTAGCTGTATTTACCACTGAACTTGAACTCCTTTGATCTCACTATCTGTATAAGCGAGTACTAGGGCACGACCAGACTCACCGGAAATCGATATGCTGGAAATATGGTAGCTATACCCTGTTCCGAGTTTATTTTGGGCAAGCAGTTTAGCTTTTTCAGCGGACTCTCCATTAAGCATTGCGACAAAAACACCACCAAGGATTACAACTAAGGCAAAGGAAGCGATGACAGCAGTCTTAGGCTTGCCAGTCTTATAACCTGCCTCTCCAATTTTTTTAAGTGCAGCTGTACTGGATAATTGTTGGTATAGCCAAAAGAGTAAAACTATAAAAAAAGCACCAAATGAGACGGTTGCAACGGTGTCGAGAGTGTTGATTTTGAGTTTTGTAGCAATAAGCCCAAGAGGAGTTGTCAGGGGTGTTATCAAGAACACACCGATAAAGGAAAAGGCCATAAATATACTAAACCAGCGAATAACACGGGCTGTTTTAACTCCGCCTCTAAGCAGGAATGCACCAGCTATTACTGCAAATATGTTGAAGCTAGACGAGTAGTTCATGCCGTTGGTAATGCAGTAAGCCATAACACCAATATCGATCACACCGATGATCAGAAGGACTAAGCCTGCTTTCTTAAATGGATTTGACGAGGTTTCTTCCATGATAATGTCTCCAATACAGCTAACGCTTGTGGCACGGGCAGACGCGCAGCGGCTGTCCTAGCCAGCTTTGCTGGCGAATGTGCCCACCCTTGTTAAGAGTGCCACTTCTCAACAGCTTCATATGCGGTCCTCTTCAGTTTTGAAAAGTCTATCTCTTTTAGCTCCACAGCATTAATTAGCTCATGTCTTAAAACCTCTAAAGTGCTGTCCAGAAACCCCGTGAAACTAGCAATGAACTCTATAATGTCACCTGCCTTTCCGCCGGAAAGAATTGAATCTGAAACTAAATCTCCGACTTCGTGGACAAGCTCATTTCTCACTTTAACAAGATTCTTTAGGTGATCATTTATTTCATTGTCAAAAATAGCTTTATCTCGAACTAAACCAACCAATTTCCCTAACGTTAGCTTTTTATATTTTTCGATTAATAAGTCACACTCTTGAGGGGTATTTGAGAGCCTTGCAGCCAAGATAAGCATCAAAGCTCTTTCTATAGAGTGCACTTTAAGAGCCATACGGCCATATGATATTTCAAGCATTGCTTGGTTTAATGAAGCATCCATACTCTTAACGCCGCCAACAGCGGCCGAGCGTAGCGAGGTCCAGCGCACGCAGTGCGAGATGCTGCTTGGCCTTGTTAGAACTAAACCGCACTGAATTATATAGCTACCAACTCCGCGATTTTTTCAGCAATCTCAGCCATTGAATCTTCAGATGTGTCTAAACCGGATCTTGATGCAAGCAAAGGGCTTACATTACGTAGAGCTTCATATGTCGTATTGTGCACGATAGGAACGAGTCGGTTACCCGCCAGTAAAGCAGATAGCTCTTTATCAGCAACACTTTCTTTTGGCAGACGCTCCAGCATTGCGGGAGTTACCAAAACAAGCCCCACTTTGGAATTTGCTAAGCCCTTGTCGATGGCTCGCATCATTGGTACACCAAGGCCAAGATCTTTTTCACTAAACCAAACTTTTACACCAGCAGCCTCAAGTAAATCATGCAACTCCTTAGCTGACTCTTTACGATCAGCCCACGCATGGCATAAAAATGCATCTCGAATATCAGGCTGGGCAGCTGCTTTAACTTCAACTGCCTGCCTTACAGGTGTTAATGATTGAATTTGAGACGAAGTATACGAAACTGAAGAGCTTGACTTAGACCAGCGAGGCTTTGAGCTTCTGGAGCTGCTACCACCACTGCTGGAGTAGCTACTCGTGCCAGAATACGATGGATATGAAGAACTGTAACCGCTATAGCCACCGTACCCGCGACTTTTATAACGACACGCTGGACAATTTGCTGCGGCTGCGGCCGAACTATGCCCTCTCACTGGTGCAGTACATCTTGCCATGATGTTGTCTCCTTACTTTAATTTAGTTCTAACGCACGCCTAAACGGCGAGCAACTTGTTGCGAGTCCAGCGCACGAAGTGCGCGATGTTTGAGGCGCTTGTTAGGCATTCTTGTCTGAAAGTTCCAGTTCCATTGGAATGTATGTAATTCCATTTTCTGTAACTTTCTCTCCTGTTACTTTGAATCCCATTTTTTGGTAGATGGGCAGAGCATAAGGCGATGAGTGAACTATTAGTTGTCCAAGAGTAGGATCTTCTGTTCGTATCTTTGTTATTGCCTGTTGTAATAATTTTGCAGCAATCCCTTTGCGCTTAACAGTGACGAACAACATTGCAATAATATTGGGCGGAAAGAACTCAAGAACTCCCACCAACTCATCGCCGCGCTGAGCAAGCAAAACGAGGCCTCCCGACTGTACCCGCTCATTCATTGCGCTTGCGTTGGCAAAACGAAAGAATTCATCTATACCGTCTTGACCATAATCTGGAGCACAAACACACGCTTTACTAAATCACAGACAGCCTGCTCCTCACCAAGATTTATTTCCCGATAAGATATTACATCTGCCATTTGGTGCTCCTGATTGGTGCCTAACAGTTAAATATATGTCAGTTTGACGCAATTAATTACGACAAATTGACATATATCTCAGTGGGGAATAATTAAGAAGGTTTTGTAGGTATTTGAAATTCATAAGCTTTCCTTGCTTTTTAGGCTTCTCCGGCTTGGAGAAAATTACACTTTTGTCCCTATATCCTTGCACAAGCCATTCACGGATGAAATACTGGATAAAAAAACAGCATAAGGATGTGCTATGTCTTCTCCGTTCATACAGGCAATTCGCGAGCACCTAAGAGCCCGGCATTACAGCAAGCGCACAGAGCAAACCTACATTTATTGGATTTTGGGATATATACGATTTCATAATCGCGAGCACCCTAATAATCTGACTGCTGATCATATTGTTCAATATTTAGAATTTTTAGCTGTAACCCAGAAGGTTACTCCCTCTACACAGAAAACTGCTTTGAATGCCTTAATGTATTTATACAAAAGGTTTCTAAATTGGGATCAAACCTTGTTGGATCTTGGTGATTTTCATCGTGCAAAAGCTCAAAAGAAAATTCCGGTAGTGCTAAGTAAAAACGAAATTAGATCTGTCTTTGCATGTCTTCAGGGTGAGTATCTTTCTTGTGCAAAGATGATGTATGGATCAGGTTTGCGCGTGATGGAGGTTTGCCGCCTGAGAGTTAAGGATATTGATTTTGAAAGACTGACCGTTGCAGTGAATGATGGAAAAGGTAGAAAAAACAGAATCACTACACTATCAGAATCTTGTGTAGATGACCTACGTAGGCAGCTTGAGATATGTAAGGCCTATTTTCAGGAAGATACTCAGGCGGAGCGATGGGATGGGGTTTATCTTCCCTATGCACTGGCAAGAAAATACCCTAATGCACCTTTTGAATTTTCCTGGCAGTACCTGTTTCCAGCCCGTCAGCGATCACTTGATAAGCGTGAAGAAAAGGTAAGGCGACACCACATTTACGATCGCAGTCTGCAACGAGCAGTTAAAAAGGCCGTGTTGAATGCGGGTATAAATAAACCGGCTACTTGCCATAGTTTTCGGCACAGTTTTGCAACACATCTATTAGAGCGCGGTGCTGATATACGAACTGTGCAAGAACAGTTAGGTCATTCTGATGTTCAAACCACAGAGATCTATACCCATGTCCTCAACCGTGGCGGTCACGCAGTTAAGAGCCCTCTTGAGGATTTATAGGCACAAAAAAACACGCCGAAGCGTGTTTTTGTATGTTTGAGGGAAAGATCTGAGATTAGATCTCAGTCTTGCCGCCCATATAAGATTGCAGGGCTTCCGGGATCTGAATCTTGCCTTCGGCAGTCTGGTAGTTCTCCATCACGGCTAGGAGTGTACGGCCTACGGCAAGGCCAGAGCCGTTGAGTGTGTGAACCAGTTCCGGTTTACCGGTCTCAGGGTTTCTCCAGCGTGCTTTCAGACGGCGTGCCTGGAAGTCGGTCATATTGGAGATGGAGGAGATTTCACGGTACTTGTTCTGACCCGGAACCCATACTTCGATATCGTAAGTTTTAGCCGAGCTAAAGCCCAGATCGCCGCCACACAGAGTTACTACACGGTAAGGCAGGTTCAGCTTCTGCAGGATGACTTCTGCATTGTTTGTCATCTGCTCCAGTGCTTCCCAGGATTTAGATGGTTCAACTACCTGTACCATTTCAACCTTTTCAAACTGGTGCTGGCGGATCATGCCGCGAGTGTCTTTACCAGACGAACCTGCTTCGGAACGGAAGCATGGGGTGTGCGCGGTAAATTTGAGAGGAAGAACATCGGCTTCAACAATCTCATCACGAACAATGTTGGTTACAGGTACTTCAGCGGTAGGAATCAGGTAGTACTGGCGGTCACCAAATGGAACTTTAAATAGATCTTCGCCGAATTTAGGCAGCTGGCCAGTGCCGCGTAGGCTGTCTTCGTTCACCATGTAAGGTACGTAAGCTTCTGTATAGCCGTGTTCTTCAGTTTGTACGTCCAGCATAAACTGAGTCAGAGCGCGGTGCAGCTTAGCCAGTTTGCCTGTCATTAATGAGAAGCGAGCACCGGTCAGTTTAGCTGCGTTTTCAAAGTCCAGCTCACCACTCTTTTCGCCCAGTGCAACGTGGTCCTGCGGTTCGAAATCGAACTCACGAGGGGTGCCCCAGCGACGTACTTCGACGTTATCGTCTTCGTCTGCGCCTTCTGGTACTTCATCAGATGGGATATTTGGTACACCGGATAGCAGGTCATCCAGTTGTTCCTGGACTGTGCCTAGTTCAGCTTTAGCAGCATCCAGTTTACTGCCCAGATCAGCTACTTCTGCCAGTAGCGGTTGGATGTCTTCACCCGCAGCTTTAGCTTTGCCGATGCCTTTGGAGCGAGTGTTACGCTCGTTCTGCAGGTTTTCTGTATCAACCTGAAGTTGCTTACGCTGGTTCTCCAGTTCTGTGAACTGAGCAACCGGGAATTCATAACCTTTTTTCTTTAGTAGCTGTGCAATTTCTTCTGGATTTGCACGTACAATTTTTGCGTCAAGCATGAGCGTTAAGACACCTTATCTGAAATTAACACTAAGAATTAAAACAAGCGTGTGAACCAAAGGCCACCGTATAAAGCGACCAGACATAAAAGGACGCTTAATAATATATAAATCGCCGCAGACATTACATGCCCTTCCTGCAGCATTGCGATAGTTTCCATGGAAAAAGTGGAAAAAGTTGTGAATGCGCCCATAAAACCAACCATAAGCAGGGGTCGCATCTCTGGGCTGAGTTTGGATTTTTCCAGAATCAGGACAAAACAAACACCCATAAGAAAAGAGCCGAGCACGTTGCAGGTGAGTGTTCCGTATGGGATGCGATATGCAGCATTGTTGAGCAAGCCGCTCATCCAATAGCGCCCGAGTGCACCTAATGCTCCACCAATAGCTATGGCAATAAGTTGTTGCATGCGGCCTAACCTTTGTCGCTCTGTTTATCTAAATATCGCTGCTGCGGACTTTGTCTATCTAGCTCTTTTAGATGCCTTAGTTTTTCGGCAATCTTAATCTCCAGTCCTCTGGGTTCTGGATGGTACCACTGTTGCTCATTTATTTCCGGTGGTAAATAGGATTCCCCTGCAGCGTAAGCATCAGGCTCATTGTGGGCGTATCTGTATTCATCACCGTAACCCATATCTTTCATCAGTGATGTGGGTGCATTACGCAGGTGTACTGGTACTTCGTAGCTGGGTTGCGATTTTACCTCAGCCAGGCATTGGTTAAAGGCTTGATACAGTGCGTTGCTTTTCGGCGCGCAAGCACAGTAAACAGCCGCTTGGGCAATTGCTCTTTCGCCTTCTGCTGGGCCTACTCTTTCAAATGCATCCCATGCAGAGAGCGCTACCTGCATCGCTCTTGGGTCTGCATTGCCAATATCTTCAGAGGCAATGGCAACCAGTCGTCGAGCCACATAAAGTGGATCGCAGCCACCATCCAGCATGCGGCAGTACCAGTAGAGGGCTCCATCCGGAGATGAACCGCGAACTGATTTATGGAAGGCCGAGATCATGTCGTAAAACAGATCGCCCTGTTTATCATAGCGGCGGCCTGTTGATCGTAAGACTTCTTCCAGTACCTGCTCATTTATATGTTGACTGCCGTCGTTCTGGCTTTCAGCCAAATCTGCTGCAATTTCGAGAAGGTTGAGTGCCCTTCGGGCATCGCCGTCTGCTGCAGTGATGAGCTTGTTAAGCATCTCGTCTGAAATGTGCAGGTTTGAATTGCCAAGGCCTTTTTCGTTATCACTCAAGGCGCGATTCAGTACGGCTCGTATATCTTCTCCTTCAAGGGATCTCAGGAGATAGACGCGGGCACGAGATAAAAGCGCATTGTTTAACTCAAAGGAAGGATTCTCAGTTGTGGCGCCAACAAAAATAATAGTGCCGTCTTCAATGTAAGGCAGAAAAGCATCTTGCTGAGATTTGTTAAAGCGGTGAACCTCATCTACAAATAAAATGGTGTTCTTGCCGCTTTGTGAAGAGTATTGTTTGGCCTGCTCGACCGCTGTTCGAATGTCTTTAACACCCGATAATACAGCTGATAGTGTCAGGAAGTGAGCATCTACATGATGTGCGATGAGCTTGGCCAGTGTGGTTTTGCCAACACCTGGCGGTCCCCAGAAAATCATGGAGTGAGCAGAGCCCTGCTCTAAAGCCGTCCTAAGTGGTTTGTCAGGTCCGAGCAAATGGGATTGGCCGCAATACTCATCAAGAGAACGTGGCCGCATTCTGGCGGCCAGGGGTTCGTATGCAGGTGTTTGCGAGAATAGATCCACGTTAACCCTCAATATCTACCAGTAGATCTGCTTCGGCAGGTACGCGGAAATAAAATGTTTGCTCGTTTAATTCAGGGTTGAGTTGCTGTTCGCTAAACACAATTGATGTGCGCTGCCCCAAAGAATCTTCAAGCATCAGCTCAGAAATAGTACCCGCTGTGAATGCGAGACGGATATTGGCAAAGTTACTTTGCTCAGTGAGAGGTTCTAATTCAAAGATCTGGTCACTACCGGTGTCACCGATGATGCGCACTGAGTATTTTTTTGTGAGTTCAGCAATCTGACCATTCAGAATAAGGGCTGGAGCGCTTGTTTCCTGAGATTCAGCTGAACGTTGCGTTACTTGTTCCAGATCCGGATCGTATATCCAGACATAAGTGCCATCAGAAACTATCTCTTGTGGGTATGGCACGCTGGTTTCCCAGCGATAGAGGTTAGGTTTGGATAAGGCTAGCTTGCCACTGGTTTTTTGTGCTTCGCGGCCGTTCTCTGCAAGTGTGACCTGCTCAAAGCTGGCAGTGAATGAAGTGTAGTTTTGCAGCAGTTGGTGTAGCTTCTCTGCGCCCTGCTCTGCGGCAGCTAATGTTGAAAACAAAGTAAGCAAACACGCAAAAGTGAAACGTGTGAATGTGCGCATAGTATCCATTTTTACATCTCTCCATTGGCGTTCGGTGCCAATACCTCGCGCTGACCGTTTGAACCTGCGGTGCTAACGACGCCAGCAGCTTCCATTGCCTCAACCATTCTGGCAGCACGGTTATAACCAATTTTCAGTTTGCGTTGTACGCTGGAAATAGAGGCTTTACGGGTTTCCAGAACAAACGCGACCGCTTCGTCATAAAGCGGGTCTTGTTCATCATCGAACAGTGAAGCTGAACCTCCGCCGTCTGAAATGGTTTCGCCTTCCAAAATTTCATTGATGTAATCTGGCTGCCCAAGTTGCTTCCAAGATTCGACTACTCGGTGTACTTCATCGTCACTGACAAATGCGCCATGCACACGGTTTGGCAGGCTGGTGCCCGCAGGGAGATAAAGCATGTCACCCCAGCCCAGAAGGTGTTCAGCTCCGGATTGGTCGA
>JASBRM010000253.1 GCA_030149405.1 Neptuniibacter sp.
GGTTGCCTTAACCATATCCATGCCGCGGGTTTTGAATGCTGTCCCTGACCCCTGCCAGGTATCACCACCATCCAACAGTAAGGTATTTTCGGCACCAAAGCTTTCACGCATTCGGTTTACAAGCGTTTTAAGGTGCGCGAAACCACCTACTTTGCCGTATTTATTCGCGGCTTCACCGAAGTTCAGATAAGTAAATGCATGAGCTTCCAATGAATTAGGCGCAATACCGAAATGATTCAGTAATTTATCACCCACCAGATGAGGTGCTTTACCAAACGCACTTCCCACACCCAGGTTTACGTTTGGTTCGCGAAAATAAACTGGCAATAACTGCGCGTGGCAGTCTGTCATATGCAGCAAACGAACGTTGCCGCTCTTAGGCACTTCATAAAGATCGCCCGGCTGCTTTGTAGCAGCAAAACCTGTAACCGGCAGCACTCCCGCTGCTCCGGCCATGCCCAATAGACGGGCAAACTCCCGGCGAGACATTGACATATTAATTCACCCTAATATTCAGTCTTGGAGTAAAAAAAATGCCTGTACGTCTTCGACGTTAACAGGCACTTTCTGACATAAACTGACCTCTTACTGAGGCACAGCCAGATGCCAGTTTTTCTCAGCATAGTGATACTGCTGAATACCAATGCGAGCGTGATACTTAGCCTGCGCAGCCAAGTCCAACGCTTTCTGATATTCACCTGCATCTATAGCGGCCTGAGCATCCTTAAGAATGTCTTTAGTCAGTTTCCACTCAAAACCCAGCTCGCCTACTTCTTTGTTTTTAGCCATAGCTTTTGCAAGAAGATCTTCAGCATTCGCTTTTGTTGCTTTAACGCGAGCTTCCATCTCTTCTTCATGGTTAGTGTGGTACTGGTTGCCATTCCAGGTAAAAACATGATCCGGTCCGTACATTGCACGGTTCATTTCAAATGCTTCCTGGAAGGATTCTGCTGCTGCAAACGTTGGCGCACAAGCCAGGGCCGCAATCAATAGTGTTTTCTTCATTTTGCTACCCTCCATTATTTACGTGCACCAGGACCGTTTACGACCAGACCATTTGACATGTAAGTCTGAAAATACTCTAGATTACGGAATGTCTCATGCTGTGGTTTCAGCGGCTTAGAACGGGAGTCTTTATGGCAACCACTGTAACGGCGATGCAGTGTACCTAACTCACCCCATTTTGAACGGAACACCGGGAAGTGGGTTACATGACCCAACATTGGTGATGGTAGGTCTGCACGAATAAAGACGTTAGAGCCCTGAAGGTGGCAGTTAGCACAGGAAAGGTTCAACTGGCCTCGCTTCGTATAGAAGAACTTTTTGCCTTCTAGGTAAGCTGCCATTGCATCCTTATCACCTTCTGGGACTTTAATATCAAAAACCTTATCCCTTGAAGTCCATGCCATGTAAGCTGATACCTGAGCGATTTCTCCTTTGCCCCATCTCAACTTTTTCTCACCATTCTTTTCACGGCATTCGTTGATTTCCTGCTCAAGCGTTTTTACCGTGCCTTCCTCTTTACTCCAATACGGATAGTTCTGGCGAATACCAATACCACCGTTTTCAAAGCAATCCGCATAGCCCTTCCCGTTTGCAAATGGTGTATTAAAAAGCTCTTCACCTTTCTCTACATCAAATTCATAAGGAGGGAACTCTTCAAGCTCTACCCACTGCTCACGAGAAGCAGCGTCAACAGCATAAATACCGTTCACGTAATCTGAGATTTCAGCTTTAGGAAAGCGGTCCTTATAGTACTTCTGCAAAGCCATTCTATCGGCTTCAGGATCAACCGTTTTGAGGTCAAATCCCGAGTCGGCAGCATGGGTCATCTGTGTTGCAGCTGCAACTGTTAGACCCAGTGCTAATGTTTTTATTATTTTCATTCTTCTCACCCCGAAACACATCCAGCAATTGCGCATGCTGTTTATTTGATCTTGGCTGTTTCCGTCGCAGTCTTACCTGTACTTTCAACCCAGGTCATTGTCAGCTCGTCACCTTTAGCACCACCGGCAAAGTTGAATGCAAAGTACGGGTTTTTAGAAACCGCAGTACCCATATTCGCAGCAAATACTTCTTTACCACCGTGCATTACTTTCAGTTCTTTCAGGTACATCTCAGGAATTTTTTCACCCGTTTTCTTATCGGTGCGAAGACCCGTTTCCATGATGTGTTTCGCCATCAGTTTGACTTTAGTTTTGTCGCCTGCGGCTTTTGCTTTAACTTTTAAAATACCTTTAGCCATGATTCTTACCTCTTATTCGGCTCAATTCCGGATTAACCGCCACAACCACCGATGGTTACTTTCACCTCTTTTGAGGCACTGTAAAGTTTGCCATCTGCTTTAACTACAGCAGTTACGTTTGAGGTTTTGCCCATACGCAGACGTGTTGCAACGTCAGCTTCTGTACCGGCAGGAACCATGAATTCAACAACCAATGGAGTTGGGTTGTTTTCAACAAAAATACTCATGCTTTCAACATTCGCCAAAGTAGAACGAACAGTTACTGGCACAACTGCACCGTTTTCTGCAATGTCTGGTGCTTTAAGTGTTACTTCAGCACTTGCTTCCGGGCTGCCGCCTAGAAGTTCATTCATAGCCGTAGCCTGATCTTCGGCACTGAATGCCTTTTCGCTCCACGCGGCTAGCGCTATACGTGGCATCAGGACACTTGCACCTACCAGTGCACCGCCTGCTGCGATAGCTTTTACAACTGAACGACGATTCATGCTCATTCTTTTTACCTCTTACATTCACCCAATGAGGGGGATCAGAACTGGTAGATGTACTCTACAACAGCATCAATTTCTTCTTCTGACAAAATCCAGTGCTTACCGAGTGGCGGCATGATTGTCAGCGGATTATTTTGTGAAGCATCCCAGATCTGGGCACGTAATTTACGTTTATCTGGAAAACGCTGCTTCATTGCGATGGTCGGTGGGCCTTGGTTTCCTGCCAGGTTTGCGTCTGGATCATCGATCGCATGACAGGAGATACAGTTACCACGGGATTTACCCATATAGACTGCTTTACCCATGGCAATCTGGTCTGCATGATTGTCAGCAACAGCGGGTGCCGCTGAAAACATGGCAATCAGACCAGCGGAGCACAGGGCTGTGGTCAGCTTCCGCATTTTTTCTCCTCCGGAGTTCCGTCTTACGACAGTAGTTTTTATTTTTATGAATGCCCTAACGGGCGAAGGCGGTTACTTTATAACCGCCAACTATAAACTAATAACTTACTGGCTAGATTCAACCATGTAAGCAACAGCTTCTTCAACCTGTTTGTCACTAAGGTCTACTCTGCCACCTTTTGGAGGCATTACACCCGTATCACCAGTGAAGCCTTTGATCGCATTCTGGACTAACGTTGGCATCCCTTTCTGGATACGTGGAGCCCAAACATCCGCATCTCCAAATTTCGGAGAACCGGTCAGGCCTGATCCATGACAAACTTTACACGCACCGTCATAGGTTGATTTACCTGCGGTCGCCATTTCGGAAAGTGCCGCTTTTGCAGAACCACCGTGAGCCGCCAGGGTTTCACCTTTAAGCGTAGCCTTACGTACTTTCTCTTTATGCTGCTCTTGTTCCATCTGGGCATCATGTGAAGCCGCCGGAGCATCCGCGCCCTCTACAAAGTGCCCCACTGGAGTAATACCTCTCAAAGTACCTGCTATTTGCAGTTTCTTTGGATCCGCGCAGTTTTTCATACAGCGCTTATTTTTTACATCCGGGCGAGGATCAACGAAGAAGTTCTCTTCATTCGGCATCTTAATTGAAGCCAGATTATCTTTAGTAAGAACGAAATCTTCTTCAATGATCTCATTGAGATACAGAACATAAGCTGTGATGTCGTATACCTGCTGATCTGACAATGAGCGCGGCGCTGTAAATGGCATCGCCCGACGAATGTAGTCATACAGTGTAGACGCATAAGGCCAGTAAGAGCCTACCGTTTTAGTCGGACGCTCTTCTGTCAGTGTATCCTGTCCACCCGCCAGAACCGGCCAGCGACCTTCACCTTCACCAAAAAGGCCATGACAGGTTGCGCAGAACTGTTCATAAAGCGCTTCACCCGCTTCAACTGTACCCTCACCAGCAGGTAAACCTTTGCCGTCTGGACGGATATCAATATCCCAGCCCGCAATTTCTTCAGGTGTTGCTTTTGCACCAATTCCATACTGCCCTGCCTGAGCCGTGCCCGTCAGGGTTAATGCTGCACCCAGGCCTAGAGCCAACAGGGACTTTTTCAGCAATTTGCTATCAAGTGATCTGAACATTGGTAACCTCCCCTGTAGACGCAACTTTCCAGGTGTGGATAGAGTTTTTATGGTAGATAGAGTTGCCGCCACGTACTTCACGTAGCTGAGACAGAGTTGGCTGCACATAGCCAGTTTCGTCAATCGCACGAGACTGCAGCAACCACGGCTGTCCATCCCACTTAGTTACCAGACTGAATCGGGTCAAAGCCTTATCCAGAACCAGACCTTTCAGTTTTGCAGAAACCCAGTTCACGCCGCCATCAAAGGAGACATCAACCTGTTTAATTTTTCCACGACCAGACCATGCCAGACCTTCAATCTCCAAAAAGCCTTTCTGTACCAGAGGTTTCTCAGGACATGGTGAAGTGATAACGGAATTGGTTTCCTGCACAAAAGTAAATTTACGTGCACGCCCATCCGGCATCAGATCGGTATATTTAGAAGTTTCTTCACGGTGATACCAAGGCTTATCCCCAATTTCCAGGCGTCGTAACCATTTAACCGAGGTATTACCTTCCCAACCCGGGTTCAGAAGACGCACAGGATAACCTTGTTCCGGACGCAGCATCTCACCGTTCTGAGCATAAACAACCAGTGCATCATCCAGTGCTTTCTCAATTGGAATTGAGCGGCTCATATGAGAACCGTCAGCACCTTCAGCAAGAATCCACTTACCTTCTGGTTTAACACCTACTTCATCCAGCAATACTTTCAGAGGTACGCCTGTCCATTCACAACAGCTCAGCATACCGTGAGTGAATTGCAGTGCTTCCATCTGCGCACCTTTCCACTCCATACCGCCGTTAGCTGGACATTCAATAAACTTGATCTGTGAAACCGATGGAAAACGCATCAGGTCTTCCATTGTGAAAATGATTGGACGCTCAACCAGACCGTGAATAATCAAACGGTGCTCGTCCGGTTTAATCTGCGGCACACCACCGTGGTAGCGTTCAAACACCAGGCCATTTGGCGTGATAATGCCCTGCATGTCCTGCAGCGGAGTCATCGAAATGGAAGCAATTGAATCTGCTGTTAACCACGGCACCGTTCTACGAACTACATGCTTTTCATATTGTGAAGGTGAGCCATAAGGATGTTCTACTACACCGTGACCAAGCTGCTTACCCCAAGCAGGTTCATTTGGCGGTAGATTCGCTTTATTAATCTCACTTGCAACAGAATTACCTGCAATCGTTGTTGCTGCCATCCCTGCAGCCGCTGCGACACCTTTACGCAAAAAATCGCGGCGATCATTGATAGACAGATGCTCGGATTCCCGGGCCATTTGTTCCATCAATTCGCGGGTGCTCGGACCTTTGATGATATTGGACATGCATGCCTCCACATGGCGAAGTCTTAGGCTGGTTTCTTGATATTATTATTAGAAATAACTATATATATTTTTAGAATATACAAGAATTCGACCATCGTATATAGCTAATATAGTGAAACCTTATATTGAAATTTCCGATAATAATTTTTCGCCATATCAACACTCATAAACTACTCAATTTGCGATACAAAGTGCGCTCACTGACACCCAGCTTTTCTGCCAATTCCCGATTATTTCCACTGAACTTTTCTCTCACATTCGCCAGATAATGATTTTCAATATCTGCCAGCGGCACTATTTTGCTTGTTTCTATCGAGCCAGTATCGCAGGCAATCATAGGAGCTTCCCTGCACTCTGAAGGCAGATGTTCCAAGCCAATTTGTTTGTTATCTGTGAGTAATATCGCACGTTCCAGAATATTTCTGAGTTCACGAATATTCCCTGGGAATGTATATTTTTTGAGGGCGATAACGGCTTCCTGATTAAGACTGACCGAAGCGCCATCAGTGATTCGCTTTAATAAAGCAGTGATTAAAAGAGGAATATCTTCCTTGCGCTCTCTCAATGAAGGTAGCTCTATAGGAAAAGCAGAGATGCGGTAATAAAGATCTTGGCGAAAGGTACCTGCATCAACCAACCGTCGAAGATTTTTATGGGTAGCACAAACCAACCTGAAATCTGCTTGTCTCAACTCGACCCCACCTACAGTTCTGTAGGTTCCGGTTTCAATTAAACGCAACAACTTAACCTGCAAGGAAAGCGGTACATCTCCAATCTCATCAAGAAACAATGTGCCCCCACGCGCCGCAGAAACCAAGCCCTCTTTCTTATTAATTGCACCCGTGAAAGCACCTTTTTCGTGCCCAAACATCTCACTCTCAAACAGAGTTTCACTCAGTCCGGAACACTCTACAGTCACAAAAGTTTTGTTCATTCTGCTACTAATATTATGAATAGCTTTTGCGGCCAGCTCTTTACCAGTCCCTGATTCACCCAACAATAAAACGCTGATATCACTCGGGCCTGCTCGCTGAATCAGCGCCAACATTTGATTAAAAGCCTCAGAACAACCAATCAAACCCTGCCCTTCAGGATGCGCTTGAGCCACCTTCACCATATGCATAATTTCTAGGAAATAAGTCTGCCCATCGGTCAGAGTAATAGGCCGCATCTCTACATCAACATGCTCACGACCTTGAGAGGTTTGATGAAGATGGAGCACTCGCTGTCTTTGGCCGGTTTCC
Source organism: Neptuniibacter sp. (assembly GCA_030149405.1). GTDB lineage: Bacteria > Pseudomonadota > Gammaproteobacteria > Pseudomonadales > Balneatricaceae > Neptuniibacter. The sequence goes on from JASBRM010000253.1 coordinate 6,846, forward strand.
TGACATTTTTTCAGTGGACATAATTCCCCACATTCATCACAGGGGCGTTGATATGCATGACTGACCTGGTAACAAAAGAGGGGGACATCAGATTCAGGGATTTGATGATGATCAGAATAG
>JASBRM010000074.1 GCA_030149405.1 Neptuniibacter sp.
ATTTTTCCATATTAATCTGATGGCTAAAAAGAGACCGATATCCATGCCTTCTCAGGCTGTTGATGAGGTGTGGCATGAGCTCATCTTATTTACTCGCCAATATGACTCTTTTTGTAATCATGCCTTTGGACGTTTTCTTCATCACACACCAGCTGAGGCGATGAAGTCACCTACACAAGCTCAGGATGGGATTAAACGAGCCTGGAGATTGTCCTGTCAGAGAGAAGGTATTGATCCACAAAACCCGAAAAGACTGCCGCTACTCTTCGCTTTAGACAGTGAACTTAAAATCCCAGACGGGTTTATCTACCAACTGAACTGTATGGGCAAGAAGGATCAGGGCTATTGCGCCAGTCATATAGGCTGTGGCGGCGGTTGCAGTGGTTGTAGCAGTGATTCAAATGGCTGTGGAGGGGGATGCGGAGGTGACTAAACGCTTTCTATTTCACCTCCGAAAACACTACCGCTGATTATGCAACCTGGCCATGTCACCAGGGCGAATTGCTTTCCAATAATGTTTATTCCAATAGGGGTTATCAAGCCTGCTTAAAGTGACTCCAATGCTGGTGGATGCGTGGAGAAACACGCCATCTTCTACATAAATCCCAACATGGCGCTGTTTGGCGCCATCCGTGCGAAATAACACCAGATCACCGGCTTGTAATGACGCGGGGTGGATGGATTCACCGTAGTAAGCCTGACCTTTCGTCGTTCTGGGAAGGTGAATACCGAATAATTGTCGATACGTCAGTTTTGTAAAGGCTGAGCAATCGATGCCATCACGGTTCTCACCACCTAGCTTATAAGGGGTTCCTTGCCAGCTATTGTGTTGCGCAATTAGAGCCTGGCTGATCTGATTTTCACCGCTGATGTTGATAGCAGTGGAGGTCGGTTTGGTTTGGCTAACACAGCCAGAGAGAGCAAGAGTTAAAACTGCCGCTATAAAATAGGCACTGAATTTCATTCCATTTTCCCTTCAACATTATTGTAAACAGTATAACCCGGTCTAATATTTACTGAAGCTTAAAAGAGATTGGTTTCTGATGAGAAGTTGCCTATTATGCGCAGCTCTTTTTTCCGCATAAAAAATAGTTGTTAAATGACCGAAGAATTCCAGATAGGCCAGCGTTGGTATAGCTACCCTGAAGCAGAGTTAGGATTAGGTATAGTTAAAGAGTTGGTGAATCGTAGGATAGTGATGATTTTTCCCGCAACAGGGGAAGAACGTACCTATGCTGAAAGCAATGCCCCCCTGAGCCGTATCATCTATCCAGTTGGTGATCAGATTGCCGATGATGAAGGTTTAAGCATTACGGTATCAGAACATGAATACTCTTCTGGTTGCGTCATTTACATTGGCCATGATGCGGATGGTAACGAACACCTCATTCATGAGGCGTCTCTGGAAAGTTCGGTGCATTTCAGTAAGCCCTACGAGCGCTTGTTTGCTGGCCAAATTGATAAGCTGAGCCATTATGAATTGCGACTGGAAACTCTTAGACACCAGCATAACCATCAGCAATCCCCTGCATATGGCTTGATAGGCCCTCGTGTCCAGTACCTGCCGCATCAATTCTACATCGCTTCAGAAGTAGGAAAGCGAATCGCCCCTCGTGTATTGTTGGCTGATGAGGTTGGACTGGGTAAAACCATTGAAGCGGGTTTAATTCTGCATCAACAGATTATTTCTGGTTTAGCATCCAGAGCCCTTATTGTGGTGCCTGACAGTCTGGTGTTTCAGTGGCTGGTTGAGATGCTGCGCCGTTTCAATTTGCATTTCTCAATCATGGATGAGGGGCGTTGTGCTGAAGCGGAAACCAATCCATTCGAAACAGTTCAGCTTGCGTTATGTCCACTGTCACTTTTCACTCGCGAGCAAAAATATCTGGATCAGGCCGTAGAAGCGGGTTGGGATTTGATGGTGGTTGATGAAGCTCATCACCTGGGTTGGAGTGAAGAAGCTGCCAGCCACTCTTATGTTTGTATTGAAACACTTGCGCGCCAGGTTAAAGGACTTCTGTTGCTTACAGCGACGCCAGAGCAGTTAGGTATAGAAAGCCATTTTGCGCGTTTACGTTTGCTTGATCCAGATCGTTATTATGACCTTCAGGAATTTATTAACGAGGAAAAAGATTTTCAGCGGGTCAATCAGCTGATTGAAATAATTAAAGACCCTGAACAGTGGAGTAATGCTCTACAAGATGGTGAATTCAGCGGACTGCTGCATCAGTATCTGGGCGATGATATTGCAGATAAACTGGAAAGCAATCGCGCTTCAGGTGAATGCCCACAGTCGATGATAGATGAGCTGGTTTCGACACTGCTTGACCAGCACGGTACCGGGCGAGTTCTGTTCAGAAATACCCGTGACAGTGTTGAGGGCTTCCCGCAGCGCCAACTGCATAGCTACAAACTACCTCAGCCGGAAGCTTATGCTGAGGCAAGTGCCGACGCGCCTATGGAAAAACGTTTGCATCCGGAAACCTTGATTGCTGGGGGTGAAACAGCAGAATGGCTGACGATTGATAACCGTGCTGACTGGTTGATCAATTGGTTGGAAGGTTACCGCGGTGAAAAAGTACTGATTATTTGTGCCCATGCCAAGACAGCGATCACCCTTGAGAAGCAACTTCGACTCTTTGAAGGCAAGAGAACGGCTCTGTTTCATGAAGGTATGAGTCTGTTAGAGAGGGATCGTGCAGCAGCCTATTTCTCTGACGCTGAAGAGGGCGCGCAGTTGCTGATTTGTTCCGAAATTGGCAGTGAAGGTCGAAACTTCCAGTTTGCCCATCACATGGTGATGTTTGACCTGCCGATGAATCCTGACCTCTTAGAACAGCGCATAGGCCGTCTGGACCGAATTGGTCAGTTACGTGATGTAAATATTCATGTCCCATATTTTGAATCCAGTTCGCAGGAGGTTCTGCTGCGCTGGTATCGTGAAGGGCTGGGTGCATTTGAACAGGTATGCCCGACAGGACAGGCTTTGATGCAAAAATTTGCTGCTGAACTGCATCATTGTATGGAGAACCCATCAGATCACGAGGCTGTGGAACAACTCGTTAACACTACCTCTCAATCACAAGAAGCTCTGCTGGATGAACTGCAACAGGGGCGGGATAGATTACTGGAACTGAATTCATGTGATCCAGAGCAAGCTGAACAGATTCTGGAAGCGGTTGAAGAAATCAGTCAGTCCAGTGTGCTGGCGTCATATATGGGGCGTGTATTTGATCATTTCGGGCTGGATCAGGACAGTACAGGCACTAATGGCGTGGTTCTTCATCCGAGTGATCATATGCTGACCAGTCATTTCCCATATTTGCCGGAAGATGGTCTGACCGCAACGTTTCAACGCACCGAAGCTCTGTCCAGAGAGGATATGCATTTTCTGACCTGGGAGCATCCAATGGTATCAGGTGCAATGGAAATGATGCTTGAGGGCAGCTATGGCAGCTCCTCTCTTTGTACAATGAAACTGTTGCCGTTAAAAGCCGGGAGCATTCTGGTTGAAACCGTGTTCAGGGTGCATTGTATTGCAGACCGCAAGTTACAACTTCAAAGGTACTTACCTGAAGCGTGTATCCGTAAGGTGGTTGATAGTAATGGCGCTGATCTGACAGACGTCATTACTGAAAAGCACTTCTCCGCACTGGGCAAGCGAGTAGGAAAAAACATCGCTTTTAACCTTGTAAAACATGCTCGTGATGAAATATCTGTTCTGTGTTCTAAGCTAGAGAAGCAAGCTGAAGATATAGAACAAGAGTTGCTGTCGGATGCTCGGGACAAAATCGTCCTGCAACATAATCTGGAAAAGGATCGACTCGTCAAGCTGGCTAAGGTGAATCCAAATATCCGCCAGGAAGAGATTGATGCCATTGATAATAAGGCCGAGCAATTGATTCAGGCGATTGAATCCGCAACGTTAAAAATGGATGCAATCCGTGTGGCAGTTGTTACACACGACTAATTGAAATACCGGGTCTCGATTAATTCTGACTGATCGAA
>JASBRM010000278.1 GCA_030149405.1 Neptuniibacter sp.
CATGGGCGGGAAAGCGCATCAGTTGCGGGAGAGAGGCATAGGTCTGATATTTTAAGACAAAAATATAACGTCATATCCGAAATATCGATAAGAATAATAGATGATATGGAAGCCTATTTCTCTAATAAGGCCTATTTGAAGCCTGTGGCGAAGAAATACTATGCGTGAGTAAAGGCTTTGAATCGAAAGGGGCAGGCTCGATTGATATTGAAAGCAGGCAAATAAAACCACCTTGTCAGGCTTTTAAGCCCTTCGCTTTTCCTCGCCACTAGCAGCTGCGAAGCAGCGTTCTAGCTACTAGCCACTGTTTTTCCCAGACAAAAAAAGCAGCCTATCGGCTGCTTCTTTTATGTCTGAGAAAAGCAATTAAATAGCCGCCAAACCCAACAACATATCCGCTTTGATATCGTTAATATCTTCAATACCTACGGACAGACGAATCAGGTTATCGTGAACACCCGCTTCTGCTCGCGCTTCCGGTGTCATTCTGCCGTGAGTGGTTGTTGCAGGGTGTGTGATGGTTGTTTTCACATCGCCCAGGTTACCAGTGATGGAAATCATCTGGGTTGCATCGATGAACTTCCACGCGGCTTCCTGACCGCCCTTCACTTCGAATGACAATACGCCACCAAAACCTGTTTGCTGACGTTTAGCCAAGTCATGTTGGGCATGGCTTTCCAGGCCGGAATAGAAAACTCGTTCTATACCATCCTGTTGTTCTAACCAACGCGCCATTTCCATTGCGTTCTTGCAATGGGCATCCATACGCAGCTTCAGGGTTTCCAGACCTTTCAGGAAGACCCAGGCGTTGAATGGGCTTAAGCACGCGCCGCCAGTACGGATAAAGCCAAACACCTCTTCCATATGCTTATCGTTACCAACGACAACACCACCGACGCAACGGCCCTGGCCGTCTAGGTATTTAGTGGCGGAATGGATAACGATATCTGCGCCTTGTTTCAGCGGTTGCTGTAACACAGGCGTACAAAAGCAGTTATCGACGACCAACAGCAGGTCATGCTTTTTAGCAACCACTGACAGAGCTTCTACATCGGTCAGTTCTGCAAGCGGGTTTGATGGCGTTTCCAGAAACAGCATTTTGGTTTCTGGCTGAATCGCTTCTTCCCAGCTTGCGATATTGGTTGGATCAACAAAGGTCGTTGAAATACCGGTTCTGGACAGGTATTTCTCGAACAATGATACGGTGGAGCCAAACACACTGCGCGAGCACACCACGTGATCGCCGTTCTGCATCAGAGACAGACATGTGCTCAGAATTGCAGCCATACCAGAAGCAGTTGCTACTGCTCGCTCACCACCTTCCATTGCGGCAATTCTCTCTTCGAAGAACTGCACGGTCGGGTTGGTGAAACGGGAATAGATATTACCCTTTTCGTCTCCACCAAAGCGGGCCGCAGCCTCACGAGCGCTGGAGAATACATAACTGGATGTAGGATAAATCGGGTCGCTGTGCTCACCTTCCAGTGAACGGTGCTGACCAGAACGAACGGCCAGCGTAGACAGTTCGTACCCTTCCGGGTCAAACTGAATGCGTTCCTGACGTTCATAATCCGATATGGACATTAAAAGTATTCCTTAATCTATCTTACTGCACAGGTTAGAAGATTTATTGCTTTCTGCCTGGCCCTTTTTACCCTTCGCTGCGTCGTTACGCGCTTCTTTCAAACGGTTCAGGTAGGCGTCATCAACATCACCTGCCACATACTTACCGTCAAATACACAGGTATCAAAAGCCTTAATGTTTTCGTTACCCTCTACTACCGAATCTTTCAGATCATCCAGATCCTGATACAACATCCAGTCGCAGCCAATCTCTTCGCCCACTTCGTCGTCTGTACGACCGTGAGCAATCAGCTCTTCTGCCGCTGGCATGTCGATGCCGTAAACATTCGGGTATTTAACTGCAGGAGCTGCGGAGGCAAAGTAAACTTTCTTCGCACCGGCATCACGCGCCATTTCAACAATCTGGCTCGAAGTAGTGCCACGTACAATGGAATCATCCACCAGCATCACAACCTTGTCCTGAAATTCCAGGCCAATTGGGTTCAGCTTACGACGTACTGATTTCTTACGCAGCGTCTGCCCAGGCATGATAAAGGTACGGCCGATATAACGGTTCTTGATAAAGCCTTCACGGTAAATCACACCCAGCTCTTTAGCCATCTCCATTGCAGAAGTACGGCTTGTATCAGGAATCGCAATAACCACGTCGATATCATGATCCGGACGTTCGCGGAGTACTTTTTCCGCCAGTTTTTTACCCATACGCATACGGGCTTTATGCACGCTGACATCATCAATCAGTGAGTCAGGGCGAGCCAGGTAGACATATTCAAACAGGCATGGTGCTAACTGAGTATTCTCGGCACATACCTGGGTAAAGACATTGCCATCCATATCGATATAGATCGCTTCACCCGGCTCAATATCACGCACACGCTCGAAACCGGAGATATCCAAGGCAACACTCTCGGATGCAACCATGTACTCAGTACCGTTTTCTGTCTCACGTTTGCCGTAAGTCAGCGGACGGATACCGTTTGGATCACGGAAGGCCAGCATGCCATAACCCGTGATCATTGCCACAGCGGCATAACCGCCAGTACAACGCTCATATACACGTCCTACTGCGGCAAACATATCTTCAGCCTGAGGCTGTAGTTTGCCCTGAAGTTGCAGCTCATGTGCAAAAACATTCAGCAGTACTTCTGAATCAGAGGTGGTGTTGATGTGACGCAGATCTGCACGGAACATTTTATCCGCCAGATCATCCGCATTGGTCAGGTTACCATTGTGGGCCAGAGCAATGCCGTACGGTGAGTTTACATAAAAAGGCTGAGCTTCTGCTGAACTTGAGCTGCCCGCTGTAGGATAACGAACATGACCGATACCCATATTACCCACAAGACGTTTCATGTGGCGGGTACGGAAAACTTCATTCACCAGACCGTTATCTTTACGCAGGAAAAATTTATTTCCTTCGCAGGTCACCATGCCTGCTGCGTCTTGCCCACGATGCTGCAATACAGTTAGCGCATCAAAAATAGTCTGGTTTACATAAGATTTGGCTACGATGCCAACAATGCCGCACATTTAAACTCACCTCAGAGTGCAAACTTAAAAATTCTTAGCGTCCCGCATTCCAGATCAAGCGTCCAATATCGCTTGCTATATCCTTTGTCCAGGCTTCCATCATGGCGAAATGAGGGATCAATTGAGATTCCCGGTACCATAAATCGTTTATCGCTGGGCTCATGCCTATTAGGGCAACGACAACAACGACCACCAGGCCGCCACGTGCTGCTCCAAAGCCCATGCCGAGTACTCTGTCTGTGCCGGTAAGGCCGGTCGCATCCACCAGAGTACTGACTAATTTATTTATCAAAGCGCCCAGAACCAGAATTGCTATGAATAGAATAGCAAATGCTGCACCTACCCTAACGGAAGGAGTCTCGATATAGGGTTCCAGAACGACTGAAAGAGGTTGAGAAAATATCCTGGCAACAACAAACGCGGTAACCCAGGTCAGTAAAGATAACGCTTCTTTGGCAAAGCCTCTTCTCAAACTGATCAGGCTTGAGATACCGATAATTCCCAGAATAGTCCAATCAGCCCAATTCATTTCTTAAGCCTTTGAAAATTTCGCGCATTCTACCAGACTCATGCTCGCAATGTTACTGCGTTGTGAACCTAACAATGATCCCGTTTAAGCCAAAGTCTTTCTTTAACTTCGCATGCAAAGATTCCAGCCGGGACTTCTGGAATTCTGGCCCAACATATACCTTCACCAAATCACCCTGTTTGCGGGTGAAGACCTTGTAACCGCTCTCGATCAGTTGTTTTCTTAAACCTTTGGCATTGTCTTCTGACTTAAAGCTGGCTAACTGTAATGTCCAGGCAACGGGGACTCCCTGCTGATCCAGAACAGGTTGATCCTTGTGGATATCAGCCTCAATCTTATTTTTTGCGATTGTCTTTTCGATGGCTTTTTTAACTTCACCTTGTGGCTTTGGAAGTTCAACAGGCTTGTTTGGTTCTGCGGCTTCAGACGTATCCGGTAACGGTTTGTTTACCGGCTCAATGCGGACAATTTCAGGGCGGTCCGGGCCTTCAGGGATAGCCGATTTCAGATGGCGTTCTTTATAACCTTCACCATCGAAGAACACCGGAAATACGATGGCAGCAGAGATTAAAATTACCGCTAAACCAATCAATCGATATTTAATTTTCGGTTGCATCAGGCTGGGTCCGTTTCCAATACACTCAGAGCGTCAGCTACTGTAAAGAATGATCCTGCGATAATAACATTCTCTGGCAGATTATTGAGTGTTTTAATTTCGCCAAGCGCATCGGCTACCGTTGCTTTCACTGTGACATCGGCATTAGCTGAGAAATAACTTTGCAACTCGGTAGCCTTAAGCCCCCGTGGATTATCCAGTGTGACCAGATACACCTTTTCAAAAGATGCTTCCAAAGTTGAGATAACTGACTGACAGTCTTTATCAGCCAACATACCCAGCACTAACCATTTCTGCCCCGGCATAGCAGCCAGTTGCTGCTTTAGATTTTCAGCGGCTTCAGGATTATGTGCTACATCCAGACAAAAATTGATTCCAGAGGACGTTATGGCCTGCATTCGCCCGGTCAATCGGGCATTACCAATGCCTGCTCTTATCTGCTCATCATTGATCGCCAGCGGAATAAAGCGGGTTGCCTGAATCGCGGTAGCAGCGTTGGGCAGAGGCAATTTTGGTAACGGAATATCCGTAATTTCAGAACCTTCCCCAGAAGCGGTTTTACCCTGCCACTGCCAGTTCTGCTCATCAGTGTTGAAGTTGAAATCTTTCTGCGATTGCAGCAACTGAGCATTTAGCTTCTGTGCGGTGGCTGCAATTGAACCAGGCGGATTCAGATCTCCACAGATTGCAGGTTTACCCGATCTGAAAATTCCGGCTTTTTCAAAGCCAATATCTTCGCGGTTATCACCCAGCCAATCTGTATGATCCAGTGCCACTGTTGTGACTAGGGCCACATCAGCATCAATAATATTAACTGCATCGAGACGCCCACCAAGACCGACTTCAAGCAAAACCAGATCCGGTTTTTCATCACTGAAAACAACTAAAGCTGCCAGGGTTCCGAATTCGAAGTATGTGAGAGGAATTTCTCCTCGTGCTGCATCGATTCTGGAAAAAACATCACACAATTGCTGATCAGATACATTGCAACCACTCAGCTGCACGCGCTCGTTGTACTCAATAAAATGCGGGGACGTATAAGTACCCACAGAGTAACCGGCTCCCAGATAGATGCTCTGCAGGTAACTGATGGTTGAACCTTTACCGTTGGTACCTGCGACAGTAACAACCGTTGATGAGGACAGATCAATGGCTAGCTTCTCAGCCACGGTTTTAATCCGATCCAGACCGAGTTCAATTTCAGAGGGATGGCATGCTTCCATCCAGCTCAGCCATTCAGATAAGTTCTTTTCAGTATTCAATTGGGTCATGACACAAAAACAAAAAAGGCCGGCGTTTTCACGTCGGCCATTCTTTTAGAGTTTTAATTACTCTGCTGTTGGTGCAGCAGGTATCTCTTCTTCTGAAACGACATCAGACTCATTAGGTTCCAAAACCGGAATAGGTTTTGTGTGAGTCATCTTACGCAGAATGCGCGAAAGCTTGCTGCGCATTTCGTTACGGGAGATGATCATATCAACCTGTCCATGTTCCAGCAGGAATTCACTGCGTTGGAAGCCTTCCGGAAGTTTCTCACGTACCGTCTGCTCAATTACACGAGGACCTGCAAAACCTACCAGAGCCTTAGGCTCAGCAACGTTCAGATCACCCAGCATTGCCAGGGACGCAGATACACCACCATAAACCGGATCAGTCAACGCTGAAATATAAGGTGTACCCTGCAAACGCAGTTTCTCAAGCACAGCACTGGTTTTCGCCATCTGGAACAGGGAGAACAGCGCTTCCTGCATACGAGCACCGCCTGAAGCTGAGAAACAGATCAGCGGAATGTTTTCTTCCAGAGCGATATTGGCAGCACGCACAAAGCGTTCACCTACAACAGCTCCCATAGAACCGCCCATAAAGCTGAATTCAAATGCAACAGCTACTACTGGCATACCTTCCAGTTCACCGCGCATTGCAATCAAAGCGTCTTTCTCATCAGTACCTTTTTGGGCTGCAGATAGACGATCTTTGTATTTTTTAGAATCTTTAAACTTCAGGCGATCAATTGGTTCAACTTCCTGACCAATCTCTCTACGGTTACCTTCATCCAGGAACAGTTCCAATCTGCGACGTGCATGCAAACGCATGTGATGATCGCACTTTGGACAAACATTAAGGTTTTTTTCCAGTTCAGGACGATACAGAACAGATTCACACTTTGGACATTTCTTCCAAAGCCCTTCAGGAATATTTGAGCGTTTCTTCTCTGCTTTTGCCAGAGACGGAACAATTTTTTCCAGCCAGTTACCCATTGATTCTTAACCCTATTAGCTGTCCATTGCTGTACGCATATCTTTAATAATTGCAGAAACCTGAGGGGCAATCTGTGCCTTGTCCTTTACCAGTTCCGCAATCTTGTTTACCAGTACACTGCCCACGATCACACCGTCGGCCACTTCAGCTACTGATGATGCGGATTCTGCATCTTTAATACCAAAACCAACTCCCACAGGAAGATCAGTATATTTTCTAACGATATCCAGTTTATCGGACACAGACTGAACATCTAAAGCAGAAGATCCGGTTACACCTTTAACAGATACGTAGTAAAGGTAACCACTGCCGTTTTCACAAATATACTTAACGCGCTCTTCTTCTGTTGTCGGAGCCATTAGATAGATTGTATCAATACCCTGAGCCTGCATAATCTGATTGAACTCGTCAGATTCTTCAGGTGGCAGATCAACCGTTAAAACACCATCAACACCCGCTTCACTGGCATTTTTTGCGAAGTTTTCATAGCCCATGATTTCAACAGGATTTAGGTATCCCATCAACACCAGTGGCGTTTCTGCATCTGTTTTACGGAATTCGCTCACCATATCCAGAACATCGGACAAACGCACACCGTGAGCCAGCGCACGTTCACATGCCAGCTGAATCACCGGGCCATCGGCCATTGGATCAGAAAATGGCACACCCAGTTCTATGATGTCTGCACCCGCTTCAACCAGCGCATGCAATAGTGGAACTGTAACCTCAGGGCTGCAGTCGCCTGCAGTAACATATGGAATAAGCGCCTTGCGCCCTTCCGCATTCAGCTTTTCAAAGCTGCTAGAAATTCGACTCATTTACCTTTCCCCGCACAAATCAAATATTAATTCCATCGATCTGTGCGACCGTATGAATATCTTTATCACCACGACCAGACAAGTTCACAACAATGGTCTGATCTTTATCCATCTCTTTAGCCAGTTTCATGGCATAAGCAACTGCATGGCTTGATTCAAGCGCTGGCATTATACCCTCAACACGAGTCAAAATACGAAATGCATCCATTGCTTCTTCATCTGTAGCATCCACATATTCAGCACGGCCTGTATCTTTCAGGAAAGAGTGCTCAGGACCCACCCCAGGATAATCAAGACCAGCAGAAACCGAGTGTGTTCCAACAATCTGGCCGGCTTCATCAGACATCAGATAAGTACGGTTGCCATGCAGTACGCCCGGTGCACCCGCTGACAACGGTGCCGCGTGATGACCTGTCTCAACACCATAGCCACCTGCTTCAACACCGTACATTTTAACATTTTCGTCTTCGATGAACGGATGGAACAGGCCAATAGCGTTTGAGCCGCCACCGACACAAGCGACCAACGCATCAGGTAGGCGTCCGGTCTGGTCCAGACACTGCTGACGTGCTTCACGACCGATAATGCACTGGAAATCACGCACCAGTTTTGGATAAGGGTGCGGACCTGCTGCGGTACCAATGATGTAAAAGGTATCATCAACATTGGTTACCCAATCACGCATCGCTTCGTTCATGGCGTCTTTCAGGGTACGAGTACCGGATTCAACTGCAATCACCTCTGCACCCAGAAGTTTCATACGATAAACATTCAATGCCTGACGCTGAACGTCCTCTGCACCCATGTATACCTGACATTCAAGTCCCATACGAGCCGCTACGGTTGCCGATGCAACACCGTGCTGGCCTGCACCCGTTTCAGCGATGACACGAGGTTTACCTGTATATTTCGCAAGCAGAGCCTGACCAATGGTATTGTTAACCTTATGGGCACCCGTGTGGTTCAAATCTTCACGCTTCAGATAAATCTTTGCACCACCTACTTTGTCAGTCAGGTGTTTAGCAAAGTACAACGGTGAAGGACGACCAACGTAATGCGCCAGGTCACGATCAAACTCTTCCTGGAAAGCTGGATCTCGCCACAATTTCTCATAGGTTTCTTCTAACTGCTTCAACGCAGCCATCAGAGTTTCAGATACGAAACGGCCACCGTAAGGGCCAAAATGGCCTTTACTGTCGGGCAACTGAGAAAGTGCTTTAAGATCAATATTAGTTGGCACGGGTTACCTCATTTATAAACTTTTCAACTTTTTTGGCATCTTTGATGCCTTTACTTTTTTCTACTCCACCACTGACATCAACAGCATAAGGAGCAACTGATTTTACGGCCTGAGCAACGTTATCTGCTGTTAAGCCGCCTGCCAGAATGATAGGTGCGGGATGAACCGCAGGGATTCTGTCCCAGTCAAACACCTCACCGGTACCACCAGGAACTCCTGGTCGATAAGCATCCAGCAAAATTGCCTGAGCTTTGGCATATTTTTCAGATTCAGCCCCCAGATCCAGATCTGGCTTCATCCGAAGCGCCTTAATGTATGGACGTTCAAACTGATCACAGAAAGACGGGGCTTCATCACCATGAAACTGCAATAAATCAATACGTGTTTCACGCAATATCCGATCAATGACCGCTTTGGATTCATTTACGAATAAAGCAGTGGTCGTTACAAACGCAGGCAGCTGCGCAATAATGTCAGCAGCGGCTTCCGGCGATATATAACGCGGGCTGGGTTCATAAAAAACAAAGCCCAAAGCGTCCGTGCCCGATTCGATAGCCGTCACTGCATCTTCCAATCGGGTAATACCACAGATTTTTACGCGGGTTCTTTTCACTGAACGAGATATCACTAGAGATTAAATCAAAGGCAGAATCTTATCAGATTGAGAGCCATTAAGTCAGTCAGCTAAGCAAGGAAAAAAGGGCCTAATTGCGATTTAGGCAATTCAAACTCTTCCGGATACTTTGCATCGACAAAATACAAACCATATGGAGGCGCTGTTACCCCGCCTTGTCTGCGATCTTTTGCTTCAAGTACTTCTTTTGCCCATACCGGTTCAGCCTCACCACAGCCGATTGTCATCAACACACCCGCAAAATTCCGGATCATATGATGCAGAAAGGCATTCGCCCTGACATCGAGGATAATCAAACTACCCGACTGATAAACATCCAACTGTTTCACTGTACGTACAGGACTGTGCGCCTGACAAGCCACAGCTCTGTAGGAAGTAAAATCATGCTCCCCAACCAGATACTCAGCGGCCTGTTGCATTCTCTTAATGTCCAGAGGCTTATAAGTCCATGTAATCCCTCTGGGCAAAATGGCAGGCTTCACAGGGTTACAATAGATTACATAACGATAACGTCGTTCCAGAGCTGAAAAGCGCGCATGGAAGCTTTCAGGAACGTGCTTAGCCCATTGAATAGCAATATCATCCGGCAAATGGGTATTTGTCCCCATTATCCACGCCCTTTCATTGCGCTGAACCGGGCTGTCAAAGTGGATAATCTGATAGGTAGCATTCACCCCAGCATCCGTTCGCCCGGCACAGACAACGGATACGTCTGAGTTGGCGATTTTGGATAAAGCTTTTTCGACCTCTTCCTGAATGCTGGTAACACCACCTTCTTTCTGGATCTGCCAGCCCCTGTAGGCTGCTCCTGAATACTCTACGCAGAGAGCATAACGATAAGGGGCGATCGAAATCGCCCCTGTGGTTGAACCTTTAGGTTCAGAACTACTTGTTTCTTGCATAACTAACTTTTATTCATTGACTGGATCAGAGCTTCAGCTTCAGTTTTCTGCTCATCACTACCTTCTGCTACGATCTCCTGAAGAATATCCTTAGCACCATCAAAGTCTTCCATATCCATGTAGGCACGTGCGAGATCAAGTTTAGTCTCTACCTCATCAGCACCTTCCAGTAGGTTCAGACCCGCCAGTTCATCAAAGTCGTCTTCCATTGAGGAATCTTCATCGGCGCTTTCTTCCAGCTCAATGTCATTATCAACACTTGTCAGTAACGCATTCAATTCAGAGTCCAGATCCGCATCCAGATCATTCGCTATAGAAGATTCAAGTTCTTCAGCTGCAGATTTATTCTCTGCCAGATCAACTTCTTCGAGATCCATTCCGATCTCGTCCAGCATCGCATCCAGGTCATTATCTGCAGACTCAGCAGCAGGCTCTTCGGCAGCATTTTCCGACTCAGAGATCTCTTCAGCCTCTGGTTCAGATTTTGGCACTTCAGCAATTTCAGTAAGATCGAAATCATCATCCAAACCCAGATCAAGATCGTCTTCAGAAACTTCTTCTGTTGTTACTTCTTCGGTTGCAGCCTCTTCAGTTGCGGTTTCTTCGGATGCAGCCTCACCAAAGCGTGCCGCATCCATTTCTGCCCCGATTTCATCATCGACTTCAGCAAGAAGCGCATCCAGATCTGCATCAGAATCAATTTCATCAAACTCATCACTTTCCTCTTCAACAGAGTCCAGTTCAAGTGTTTGAGTTTCAGGCTCTTCATCAGCCTCAGCAATCATTGCGGACAGCTCATCAAGAGATTCGTCTTCCGCGGTTTCTGAGATCTCTTCAGCTGTTTCCAGATCGTCCAGTTCGGTTTCACCTAACAGAGCATCTAGCGCATCTTCATCCACTTCTTGCTCAGTTTCTGCACTCTCCTCTACTTCAGAAGTAGATTCAGGCTCAGCCTCGGCTTCAACACTCAGTTCAGAGAAGTCTTCAATCTCAGCAGGCTCAGATAACTCGGAGAAATCCAGATCAAGATCTTCATCGCCTTCCAGCAATGCATCAAGATCATCTTCCGCGCTTTCAGTGTCAGCTGTCTCAACCACTTCTTCAGCTTCTGGCTCAGGTTCTGAAAGAATAAAGTCTAATTCATCCTCATCTGACACTGCTTCTGTTTCAGCCGTTTCTGCAGCTTCGGATGATTCCTCTTTGGCATCTTCAATATCAAACGCGAGGTCATCCAAATCAACATCAAGATCTTCGTCTGCAAGCTCTTCCAGTCCATCCTCTTCTGGAGAATCTTCGGCCAGGATTGCATCTAAATCATCATCAATGTCTGCGGGTGCTTCTTCTGCAGCATCCTCATCCTCGGAAAGAATTGAGTCCAGTTCATCACTGATCTCTAGATCCTCATCACCAGCTTCAGCATCCTCATCCAGAATGGCATCCAGTTCATCACTGACTTCCGGCTCATCTTCGAGGTCTTCATCTACGCCCAGATCAAATTCTTCATTATCAAGAAGTTCGTCTTCATTAATCTCTTCAGCAACCTCAACCTGATCAAGGACCTCAACCGGGTCTTCTTCCAGGTCTAGATCCATGTCCAAGTCCAGATCATCAAGATCGGAAAGATCATCGTCATTTAGATCAAGATCAGAATCCTCGAGCAGATCATCTTCTTCGCCGATATCCAGATCATCTAGATCAGACGGTTTGTCAAGTTCTGCTTCTTCCGCTACTTCTTCAGTGGTTTCTTCGGTAACTTCTTCCGCTTCATCAACCGCTTCTGTTTCTGGTTCTTCAGATACAGGGGCTGGAGCTGCGGGCGTTTCTTCTGTTTCCTCTTCTGGTTCTTCATCCTTCTTACCTTTTCTCAGGAAGAAGAATAATCCAGCCAGAAGCGCAATAAGAGCTGCTCCAATGCCTCCAAGAATCGCTGGCGATTGCAGAATTTTATCTAGCAAACTCTTTTCTGGAGGTGGTGGCGGTGGAGGTGGCGGCTCAGCTTTTGCGGCTTCTACCTCGTTTTGTAAGACGGCTAACTCTTTATCTTTTAATTCCAGCATCTCACGAAGCTTTTCAAGCTCGTACTGGATACCATCCATTCGTTCGTTTAGGTCTTCATTCTCTCGGGTGATTTTATCCACATCTTCAAGAGACTGATTAAGCTTTTCTTCAAGCTCTTCGTTTTTTGCGACCAGTTCATTTTCAAGCTCTTCAGAGATACCTTCTTCTGCAGACTCGGAAGGTGCTTCGGTCTCAGAAGCAACCTCATCGGCAGAAGGTGTCTCTTCAGCAGACTGATCCGTTGCAACACCTTCTTCAGGCTCTAACTGATCCTTCGGAGTAACAATTTTGAGCTCAGCTTCTTCCTCACCCTTTGGGGCAGGCTCAGGCTGCGCCCCCGTTGAAGACTTTTTTGCAGAAGCCTCCATTGGAGCGGGCGCTGCTGCTTTACCACGATTTGCTTTCCACTCAGCTGTCTGACGGACAACTTCACGAGCGGCCTCTTTACCAGTTAGCTGTTGAATTTCTTCAAGGCTTGGAATATCGAGAACAACGCCTGCTTTTAAAGCATTTATATTGTTATTTATGAATGCATGGGGATTCTTTTTCTGTAAAGCAATCATCATCTGTTTTACAGAAACTTGCTTGCTTGGGCGATTATCTATCGCCAGAGCCCACAATGTATCCTTAGTGTCTACATATATTTTGTCAGAACCTGTGGAGGCACTCGTAGCATCAACGGGTCTGCTAGGAGCAGGCGCCGTAAGTGTAGGTGTCACTTGGGAGGAAGTGGTTGGCTGAACAGTTCTGCGAACAGGGGTGGGATCAAAAACCGGGGGATCCAGAAGCAATGTATATTCACGAACCAAACGGCCATTCGGCCAGTTCACTTCAACAAGGAAATTTAGAAAAGGCTCACGTACAGGCCGGTTGGAATTAAGGAAAATGGTTCCGGAGCCATCTGGATTTACTTTGACCTGAAAGCTTACATCAGATAGAAAACCAGATTTATTCAAACCAGCTAAAGCAAATTCATCGATATTTGCCATTCTGGGTTGAATCTGAAGAGGATTGAGCTTTCGAACTTGAAGCAGCTTGATCTCAGCCTTCAATGGTTCATTGAGTGCTGAAGTTACCTTAATTTCACCCAGGCCAAGTGCATTGGCATTGGATGCACTAATTACCCCTGCTACAGCAAGGCTAATGGCGAGTTTACGCAGCATCTTAGTTTCCTTGTTCCCCTACACCCTAAACTCAGCATAAATTCAGGGAGTTACGATTCCAAAATCAATTCACAGTATTGTTTATAATCCACTTATGGGTCAAGGAAATACAAACAACAGTTTAAATTTATTTAGCAATAATTGACTTAAAGGTACTGGTTAACTAAAACTTCAGCGATTTGTACGCAATTCAGTGCAGCAGCCTGTTTTACATTATCAGCTACCAACCACAGATCCAGCGCGTTTTCACATGAGATATCTTCTCTGATGCGACTGATGAAGATTTCATCATTTTTTGCTGCATCAGTAACAGAAGTAGCGCCGCCTTCCTCATCGATTAAGCTAATGTTTTCCGTGTAAGAAAACAGTTCTTTAACTTCTTCAGCACTGACTGGGTCCCAGCACTCAATATGAACCGCTTCCCCATGCCCAAAGAATACTGGTACCTGAACACAAGTTGGATTAACCATTAGGCCATCATCGCCTAAAACACTCTGTACATCCCGGACAAGATTCATCTCTTCAGCGCTGTAGCCATTTTCCAGGACTTCACCTACCTGAGGGATCACATTAAAAGCGATCTGTTTTGCAAAGTTATTTGTTTCAGGGGTCTGACCATTCAAGAGCCTTGCTGTTTGGCCTGCAAGCTCTTCAACGCCGGATTTACCGACAGAAGAAACGGCCTGGTATGTAGCGACATTGACTCGCTTAATCGAAGCTTGCCTGTGAATGGGTGCAATAACAGACAGCAGAGGAGCAGCAACAGCAGCAGGTGTTGAAATAA
>JASBRM010000281.1 GCA_030149405.1 Neptuniibacter sp.
CGCATAACCTAACTGCCGGTAGGTATGTTTAACGGCCATGCCTATATCCCATTTTTGTTTACCCATATTAGGGTAACCGTTTGCGCCAAGCTTATATCTGTCTTGATCGCTCTTCTGTATTAACCAATCAATTTCAGACCGCATTGCCATTACAGCATCCACTTCTTCAGCTTCCATTCCTTTGAATGCCAGAGCAGCGTTGGTGTAATGATGAGTTTTATCTCGCATGCGACCACCGAAGGCAGAAGTCAGATACATAGCAGGAAGGCTGTCTATCTCCACTCCGATTGGATGGTATTGAAATACTGCAACAGTGGAAACGTTATCCAGCTTCGTACTGTCGTAAGCTACTTGCCAGCTTTCACGGTGATAAGGACCAAACATAACCACCATGTCGTTCAAAGCAAGGCCATAACCGTCAATCTTGTAAGAATACTCACGATCGTATGGCACACGCATCATGACATCAGCGATTTTCTTTAAATTAAGCTGATTGTCTTCACCCTTATCGAGGTAATGACCTTTCCAGACATTGTTACGTAGATCATCTTCAAGATTTTCGTCCGGAGTAATCCAGTGCGGTCTGAATTCAAGTCCCAAACCTTTAGCAATAGCCTTGCCTACATCAACGTCTATTCCAGCAGGCTTGCCATCCTGCATGAATGAGTATGGAGGGAAATCGCGATAAAAACCGATTCGGATATAACCACTATCTATAACGTCGTCGTAATAACGAGCTTGCGCCAGGCTGCTGAGCAGGCTGGCGCAAGTAATAAGAACGACTTTAGAAGATAAAGTCTTATTCATCTGTAGCACGAGTCTCCAGGTATGCACGGATTGCCCATAGTGCTTCCTGACTCAGGTGCTCCGCCATTTTAGGCATGTATACACGACCATCACGTACAGCACCATTTACAACACGGTATTTGTACCATTCATCACCATCGATACCTGGCTCAAGGTAACGCAGGTCTGGTGCGATACCACCAGAGATTGCGTCCAGACCGTGGCAACGTGCGCAGTTCTGCGTGTAAGCTGAAGAACCAATCTTCACTGCCAGATCGCGATTCTCATAATCTTCTGTGTATGGGTTCTCATCCAACCACTCTTCACCGAGAGGCTTAAGGCCAGTTGTGTCAATTGTCTGAGGTGTCACGTCACCGTGCGCCAGAACCTGACCAGAAATAACAGCAGTCAACATGCCCGCTGTAGTAAGACCCAAAAGTTTCTTGTTAATAGACATCATTTATCACCACTTAGTTTTTATACTGTATCTGAAAGCGTTGACTCAGTTTTAAACTTTGAAAACTGAATACTGACTTAAGAGATCTTTTGACCTTCTATAGATCCGCTTACAGACAGTCTGTACAGCCAGAGCCCACCCACTCCGATATCAATCCCTATATGATATTGCGAGTGCAAAATACGCCAGAATTGTACTTTGGATTCCAAAAACTACTCCCTTGGTACCAATTAGCCGCCAAAGCAGCACCAAAGTACTTAAAATCCAAAAAATAACTAATACCCAAGCACTAGATCTTAAAGATTACTACGGGTTTTTACCCTAATACTCACGGGATTAGTTCCTTTCAAACTATGCATTTCACCCTGCTATGCAAGGACCAATTCCGTTGTGGCAACAAGCGCTATAGACCGAGAATAAACTTCAGCGGTAGCAAAGCCGCATTATTAAGAACCTCCTAACAATAGGGTCTATAAACATGACAAAAAAAATAAACAAACTGGGTCTGAAGCCACTGTGCGCTGCTATCGGCC
The DNA here is from genome assembly GCA_030149405.1 of Neptuniibacter sp. Taxonomy (GTDB): domain Bacteria; phylum Pseudomonadota; class Gammaproteobacteria; order Pseudomonadales; family Balneatricaceae; genus Neptuniibacter. The sequence continues at coordinate 1,777 of JASBRM010000281.1, forward strand.
TCAGCCTGGTAGCCGGTTCCGCACTGGCTAAGCCTGTCACTTGGGATGACATTAAGAACGACGCTAACACGCCTGAAGACGTACTGGGTTACGGTATCGGCCCTAAAGCACAGCGCTGGAGTGATCTGAACGAAATTAATGCTAATAACGTAAGCAAACTGACTCCAGCCTGGTCCTTTTCTTTCGGCGACGAGAAACAACGTGGCCAGGAAACTCAGGCTCTTGTACATGACGGCATCATCTATGTAACAGCATCTTATTCCCGAATGTTTGCGCTGGATGCTAAGACTGGCAAGAGAATCTGGTCATATTCTTACCGCCTTCCAGAAGACATTCGCCCATGTTGTGACGTAGTCAACCGTGGTGCAGCAATCTTTGGCGACCTGGTTTACTTTGGTACTCTGGACGCTGCAATCGTAGCGCTGGACAAAAAAACGGGGAAGCGCGTTTGGAAGAAGAAATTCGCTGACCACACAGAAGGCTACACCATGACGGGTGCACCTACGATCATCAAAGATCAGAAAACTGGCAAAGTCATGCTGATCCACGGATCTTCTGGAGATGAGTTCGGTGTTGTAGGTAAACTATTCGCTCGTGATCCTATGACAGGTGAAGAGATCTGGATGCGTCCGTTCGTTGAAGGTCACTATGGTACTCTTAACGGTAAGAAGAGCACACCAACAGGAGATCCAAAAGCGCCATCATGGCCGGATGATCCTGACTCCCCTACGGGTAAAGTTGAAGCATGGAGCCACGGCGGTGGTGCACCATGGCAGTCAGCAAGTTTCGACGTAGAAACCAACACTATTATTGTAGGTGCGGGTAACCCTGCACCATGGAACGGCTGGGCGCGTACTGCACCAGGTGGTGACCCAGCGGACTACGATAGCCTGTACACTTCTGGCCAGGTTGCTGTAGACCCATCAACGGGTGAAGTTAAATGGTTCTACCAGCACACGCCTAACGATGCCTGGGACTTCTCCGGTAACAACGAACTGGTTCTGTTCGAATATCAGGATGGTGGTAAAACGGTTAAAGCAACAGCTCACGCTGATCGTAACGGCTTTTTCTACGTTGTTGATCGTAAAAACGGTGACTTCATCCGTGGCTTCCCATTCGTAGATAACATCACATGGGCAACTCATATCGATCCTAAGACTGGCCGTCCAGTTGAAGTAGAAGGTCAGCGTCCACCAGCCCCAGAACCAGGCAAGAAAAAAGGTAAGTCCATCGAAGTATCCCCTCCATTCCTGGGCGGTAAGAACTGGAACCCAATGGCGTACAGCCAGGACACTGGTCTGTTCTATCTGGGCGCTAATAACTGGAAAGAAGACTATTGGACTGAAGAAGTGCACTACAAGCGTGGCGCTGCTTACCTAGGTCAGGGCTTCCGTATCAAGAAAATGTACGATGACCACGTAGGTGTTCTTCGTGCGGTAGATCCAAAAACCGGAAAGATCGTTTGGTCTCATAAAGAGAAACTGCCTCTATGGTCTGGTGTACTCGCTACCAAAGGTAACCTGGTATTCACAGGTACGGGTGACGGTTACTTCAAAGCATTCGATGCAAAAACAGGTAAAGAGCTTTGGAAGTTCCAGACGGGTTCCGGCATTGTATCTTCTCCAATCACCTGGGAAGAAGATGGTGAGCAGTACATAGGCCTGGCTAGCGGCTACGGTGGTGCAGTACCACTATGGGGCGGCGACATGGCTGACCTGACTAAGCCTGTATCGCAGGGTGGTTCTTTCTGGGTATTCAAACTACCTAAGCACTAATCAGCATTGCTGAATGAGTAGGCCCAACCCGCATTTAGGCATTGCTTAAATGCGGGTTTTTATTAGGAGTCGATATGAAAAAGCAATTAATACTCGCATCCGCACTATTGGCCTTAAATGCCCATGCTGATGATTTGGTCATCAACGGATGTGTCATTCAACCAGATACAAAGTGTGTTAACACTGATCTGAGCGGGGCGAATTTGATGCACGCTGATCTAAGCGGTGCAGACTTAACAGGTGCCAACCTTTCTGGTGCAGATCTACGCCACGCCAAATTAGCTAATGCCAAAATGGAAAAAGCTAATCTTCAGGGTGCAAATTTTGCGCGAGCAGATATGCGCCATGCTTCTGTACGTGGTTCAAAACTACAAAACGCAAATCTTGAAGCAATTAATGGCTGGGCGCTGTTTGGTCAAGGGGCAAATTTCCATAAAGCAAACATGCATGGTGCGAACCTGAACTTTGCTCGTTTCAGTGGTGCAAAAATGCAGGAAGCCAATCTTCAGGCGGCAAACTTAGAAATTGCCTGGATGACTAAGGTGGATCTGACTGGAGCAAATCTAAAAAATGCCAACATTCAGGAAGCAAAACTGAATGCCGCAAATCTGGAAAATGCAGATTTCACTGGTGTACGGAAACACTACGCGACTTTCCAGGCCGCATTTATGGAAGGATGTAAAAACTGCCCATTCGGATGGTCAAAAAACTAATACAAAAAAGGGCTCCCACCCAGAGCCCTCTTTTAATTAGGTAACAGATCCAGGTTATTCAACTCCTACTTTCACCAACCCGGTTTCAATTGCCAGATGAACAAGCTCTGCCGTGGAAGTCATATTGAGTTTGCTCTTAAGAATCGCGGTATAGTTAGAAACGGTTTTATTACTGATACACAACTCTTCAGAAATTTCCTTAACACTGAGACCGCGGGCCAACATCACAAAAATCTCAAATTCCCGATGAGTCATGTCTCGCAATCGCTTATCTTTTTGCTCAGGACGACTGACCGCAAGACGCATAGCAAGCTCATGTTCAACGTAGAGCTGGCCTGTAGCTACTTTCTTTACTGCTTCGATTAATATTTCCGGCGTGCAACTTTTAGTAATATAACCTCTGGCTCCGGTATTTAATGCCTGAGTCACCACAGGCACTTCGTCGTACATACTGAAGAACAGCACATTTACTTCTGGAAAGCGCTGAAGAATACGCCTGGAAGCCTCAATACCGCTGATTCCAGACATATTTACATCCATTATTATGACTTCTGGTGCAGCGTCCTGGCACATACTGAATGCCTGATCACCATTACCCGCCTCTCGCACTACACAGGGTGACAGCATCGTTGATAGCAAACTAGCATATCCCTGCCTTACGACCGCATGATCATCAACAATTAAGATATTCATACACTTGCTCCCATTAATGAAGGCATCTCAAGATTCACTCGACACCCTCCTTCTTCTGATGCAGTAAGTTGAAGCCGCCCATTTAAGCATCGCGCTCTTTCATGCATAGACCTCAAACCTAACCCCGAATCTATGTCACCTGATATACCCTTACCGTTATCAGAAATATTCATTTGCAGCTGGCCGTTATTAACTCCAACTCGAATAGAGACTGCATTAGCTCCAGAGTGACGGGAGATATTGTGCAAGGCTTCCTGAATAATCCGGTAAATATGGGTATTACTTTCATCATTAAGAGAAGGAATCTCTTCAGAGATATGCAAATCTACGTCTATATGATTTTGTTGTGACCAACCATCTACCAGCGAATGAATCGCATCGACCAGACCTAACTGTTCCAGTATGACAGGGTGAAGTTCTCGTATCAGTTGCCTGAAGCTGCGCTGCATGGCATCACAGTTTTCTGAAATTTGATTCGATACAGCTTCAACTATCTCGGGTTTATCTACAGACTGTGACACTAAATATGCCTGAGCCTGAATTCCTGTCAGGTATTGTCCAAGATCATCATGGAGCTCCCTAGCTAGATGGGCCCGTTCCGTTTCCTGAATTTTCAAAAGCTCATGAGTTAGCTTCTTATTGTCAGCTTCGGCCACTTCGAGAGCTTGAGCCATTTTATTAAAATGACTTGATAACTCATTGATTTCACGAATAGAGTATTTTTTAAGACGAGCGGTGAAACGCCCTTTTTCAATTTCATCCAACGCTGCCAGGAAATGCGCAACAGGTTTAATGCCGTGACGAACACCTAAATAGATAGCAATATTTGAAAGCAGAGCACTTAGAAGAAACAATATAAATATATGCTGGACCGACTCCCATACCTCTTCAACTTCATCACCACTGTCTGCCTGAAGCCGTAACACTTTGCCATTATCCAGATAACGGAAGT
>JASBRM010000287.1 GCA_030149405.1 Neptuniibacter sp.
AATATCGAGACGTTCAGGCGTTGTAAGCTTACCCAGATTCGCCAGAATCATCATGGTTGCCCCGACTACGGTCAGATAAACACCTAGATCGAAGAGCATGGCGCTGGCCAGCTCAAACTTTCCAACCCAAGGCCACTTGAAGTACTCAAACCATGAGGTAAGGAATGGGCGATCGAACATAAAGCTTCCAGCCCCGGTCAGGAATGCAATCACCAAGCCCGAGCCAATCAAAGCCTGGTATTTCAGACGAATATGCTCTTTCATCCATTCAACACCATTCGCAATGTATTGCTGAATAATCGCTACAGCGGTTATAAGGCCCGCTATAAACCCACCGCCAGGTTCGTTATGTCCGCGAAGGAAAATATACACCGAGACCAAAATCGCCAGTGGTAATAGCATTTGCGAGATCGTAGACAACACCATTGGGTGCGAATCCAGGCTCCATGGACGCCCAAACTCATCCCTGGACGGCATCGAGAGACGCATACGTACAATGAGTTTGTAAATACCTAAAGCAGCAATCCCCAAAACGGTAATCTCGCCGAATGTATCAAAACCTCGGAAATCAACCAGGATAACGTTTACCACGTTTGTACCACCGCCACCGGTTTTACTATTCGCGACAAAGAAATCTGAGATTGAATAAAGCGGACGAGTCATGAGCGCATAGTTCACGGTCGCGACAATACCACCGACAATGGCGGAAATGCTTATATCCCTCACCAAACGTCTTGGGGAGGATTCTTTAGGTGTTTTCTTAGGCAAGAAGAACAGTGCAAGCATTAGCAGGATTACTGTCACCACCTCAACGACAAGCTGAGTCAGCGCAAGGTCTGGCGCTGAAAAACGAGTAAAAGCAACCGACACGATCAATCCCACTACTGACAACATTAATAGAGAAATCAATCGCTGCCTGTGCCAAATGATCGTTGCAAAGGCCGACAACATCAGTAACACCGCCAATGTACCTGATGCGTAATCAAGTGGTATTTGAGGTCGGAACCCCGCAGTTTCCTGCAATTGCATCAGAGGTGCGATGGAAACAACAATGACCATGAACAGGAAAATGGATAAATAACGCTGTAACGAACCATTAGATATCCATTGATGGATTTTTTGAGTGAGTGTGACTGATTTCTGCACCCAGCTTTCAAACACCAACTTTGAATCAGGTTCTGGGAACTGCCCCTGAAACTGGAACAATTTTTTACGGTTATAGTAAATAATAAAACCGCCTAGCAGGGCCAGCACGCTCATCAACAATGGAATGTTAAACCCATGCCAGATTGAAAGGCTGAATTCGGGCAGATCCTTTTGCAAAGTAGCAAATGAAGCAGCATTCAGCAGGTCTGTGACGACAATATAAGGGGCTACACCAACCGCCACACAAATAACCACAAGCACTTCAACAGGTAGTTTCATGTAGCGCGGCGGCTCATGAGGGGTTTTCGGCAAATTATGAGGCTCACCGTTGAAAAAGACATCGTGAATAAAGCGCAGCGAATACGCAACTGAGAAAGCCGCACCAATCGTAGCCAGAACAGGGATAGCCCAAGAAAGGGAACCCAGTGTTGCCTGATCTAAAGTTTCCATAAAGAACATTTCTTTAGATAAGAAGCCATTCAGCAGCGGCACTCCGGCCATTGATAACGCTGCAATAATCGCCAGGGTTGCCGTGTAAGGCATATATTTCCAGAGGCCATTCAACTGACGCATGTCGCGCGAACCCGCCTCATGATCAATGATACCCGCAGCCATGAACAAAGATGCTTTGAAGGTCGCATGGTTGATGATGTGGAAAATCGCAGCAACCGCTGCCATCTGTGTATCCAGACCTAACAACAGGGTAATCAAGCCAAGGTGACTGATGGTCGAATACGCTAACAGCCCCTTTAAGTCATGTTTAAACAGCGCGATGTAAGCCCCTACCAACAAGGTACAAAGCCCCGTGATACTGACAATCAAAAACCACATATCGGTTCCTGACAAGACCGGGTAGAAACGCGCCATAAGGAAAATACCGGCTTTTACCATGGTCGCTGAGTGTAAGTAAGCACTTACAGGGGTTGGTGCCGCCATCGCATTTGGCAACCAGAAATGGAACGGGAACTGAGCAGACTTAGTAAAAGCACCCAAGAGCACTAATGTGAGTATGTAGGGGTACTCGGCCGACTCTCTAAGAAGGCTGCCGCTGTCTAATACCTCCTGAAGGTCATAGCTACCCACAACTTTACCAATCAAAATCACACCTGCCAGAAGCGCCAAACCGCCGGCGCCTGTGACCGTTAAGGCCATACGGGCACCTTTACGGGCATCGGTACGATGTGACCAAAAACTAATCAGTAGGAAAGAACTGATACTGGTGAGCTCCCAGAAAAACCACATCTGAATCAAATTACCGGAAGCGACAATACCCACCATGGCGGTCATAAACAGCATCAGATAGGAGAAGAAGCGTCCCATCGAATCTTTTTCCGACAGGTAATAACGAGCGTAAAGGATAATGAGAAGGCCAATGCCTAAAATGAGCAACAGGAAGAGAAAAGCTAAACCATCGAGTCTTACTGATAGCTCCAAACCTGCTGCAGGAACCCACGGCACTGAGTGAGCAAACACTTCACCGTCAAGGAGCTGAGGGCTTAAAGAGAGGACAATACCTAAAGCGATAGCAGGTGCTATGGCGGTTAATGATGTACAAATATTTCGACTGAAGCGACTAGCATACAGTGGCACAAGACTACCCAATAAGGGTAATAACAATACCGCAAGCAATTTCATAGGTTTATTATCCCATCAAACCATCTTCAAGAATGGATGTAACAACGCTTTTTATCTTATATACCCTACAGTTAGGGACTTAAAACCACCATGATTTTCTCTATTTTCATTCACTCTGTCCATGAGATTAATAAACAATACTCACAATGGCTCATACAGGGAATTTATTATGTCAGTTAAGACATACTGTGAGTAGGGATAAAAAGCAATATGAGATTATCTAACCTCTCCGGAATACTCTTAAGGAAAGCAGGTATGCATGGAAATATTCGATCACTTAAGATCAATCATCCATACCCGCATATTGGGAATAAATATCCGGGGCAAGGTTCTCAAACTTAGTGTACTTACCGATAAAGGCCAGTCGGCTTGTTCCGATAGGGCCGTTACGTTGTTTACCGATAATAATCTCGGCCACACCCTTATGTTCAGAATCCTCGTTATATACCTCATCACGATAGATAAACATGATTACGTCGGCGTCCTGCTCAATCGCACCAGATTCACGAAGGTCAGAGTTTACCGGGCGTTTGTTTGGTCGCTGCTCCAGAGATCGGTTCAGCTGAGAAAGCGCGACTACCGGACACTCCAGTTCTTTAGCTAATGCTTTAAGGGAGCGTGAAATCTCAGAAATTTCCTGAGTTCGGCTTTCAACATTGGATCCTTTCATCTGCATCAACTGCAGATAGTCGACCATGATCAAAGCCAGATCACCATGCTCACGCACAATACGGCGCGCTCGGGTACGCATCTCATTCGGGCTGATACCGGCTTGATCATCAATAAACAACGGCTTATCGCGCATCATGTTGACTGCGGTTGTCAGCTTCGGCCAGTCCTCTTCTTCCAACATACCGGTACGTACGCGAGTCTGATCGATACGCCCCAGGGAAGACAGCATACGAGTGACCAACTGATCCGCAGGCATCTCAAGACTGAATACCAGAACCGGTTTATTCGTCGCCATTAAGGCGTTTTCAACCAGGTTCATGGCGAAGGTGGTTTTACCCATGGACGGTCGGGCTGCGACAATCACAAGATCTGAAGGCTGAAGACCAGCGGTTTTCTTATCCAGATCATCAAAGCCGGTGGTTACACCGGTGAGGTCACCATCGCTGTTAAACAGGGTATCAATACGATCCACTGCTTTTTTCAGAAGAACATTAACCCCTTCCGGACCACCCTGATTTGGGCGGTTTTCAGCAATGGAGAAAATCTTTTGTTCCGCGTCATTCAGAACATCTTCGGAACTGCGACCATCCGGATGAAACGCATTATCAGCAATTTCATTTGCCGCGTTAATCATCTGCCTGAGCAGAGCGCGATCTCTTACAATTTCCGAATAGGCACGAATGTTGGAGGCACTTGGAGTATTTTTAGCCAGCTCGACCAGATAATCCAGGCCACCGGCAGTTTCCAGCTCAGCGGTTCGATCCAGTTCTTCTGATAGGGTCACCACATCAATCGGATTTCCGTCATTGACCAGTTTGGTCATGGTACGGAAAATCTTACGATGTTCCTGACGGTAGAAATTTTCTACAACAACAACTTCTGAGACCGTATCCCAGGCGTTATTATCCAACATCAAACCACCCAGAACCGATTGTTCGGCTTCCAGAGAATGAGGCGGGGTTTTGATCTTTTCCAGATCAGCGTCTGTGATTTGAATAGGTTCCATAATGTTCAGTGGCTAAAAAACAAAAAAGCACTGCGCAGTATTCTACGCAGTGCTTTCTAGACAGTACAGTTCTGTTTATCGAAAGACGATTATTCGCCTACGACAGCCAGTTTAACTGTAGCAGTTACTTCTGGGTGCAGTTGAATAGCGATGTCGAACTCACCGATTGAGCGCAGCGCGCCCTCTGGCAGACGAACTTCGCTCTTGCATACTTCTGCGCCAGCAGCAGTAACAGCGTCAGCAATATCACGAGTACCGATAGAACCGAACAGTTTACCTTCATCGCCACATTTAGCAGTGATAGTAACTTCTTTCTCGTTCAGTGTTTCAGCACGTGCAGTAGCGGCAGACAGCTTCTCAGCAGCAGCAGCTTCCATTTCAGCACGACGCTCTTCAAATTTAGCTACGTT
>JASBRM010000290.1 GCA_030149405.1 Neptuniibacter sp.
ATGAAAACCAATCACCAGATTTGCCACCTGACTCATTGGTGCAATAGCACGGCCTGATAGAATGACACATGCAACCAGAGCACCCATGGTCAGCTCATGCTCACTAATAAGGTACACACCGGTAATCACAATAGCGATTGAGGTCATCTGCTGCACAAAGGAAGCAAAATTCACAACCAGAGAGGACAGCATCCGGGATTTCAGGCTCCACTTTGCAATGTAACCAACGGCCTGTTCCCACGAGAGCTGCAGCGATGAAGTCGCTCTCTGGGTTTTCGCCGTTTCCATTGCAGTTAAGCTTTCAATCAGGGTCGAGTTCTTCTGCGCATTTGAAGCAAAGGTTTTCTCAACTGACCGACGTAATGCGGGCCTGATTATGAAAGAGAAAAGAATGATTAAAGGTATGGCAACAGCAGGAGCAATAACCAGAGGGCCACCAATAAATGCAATGACAGCGAGGAAAAGGAATGCAAAAGGAAGATCAATCAATACAGTGTTCGTGGTGGAACTCAAGAACGACTTAATACTATCAAACTCTCTTAAGTTACTGGCAAACGATCCCACTGAAGGCGGCAACGCGCTGTATTTTAGAGAGAGCACTTTTTCAAATAACAGGGATGACAATATGACATCACCTTTTTTACCTGCCACCTCAATGAAGTATGAGCGCAACATTTTCAAAGCAAAATCAAACAGGTAAACAACAAATATTCCGATTGCCAATACCCACAATGTTTCTATTGCATCATTGGGCACAACCCGGTCATAGACATTCATTACAAATAACGGATTAGCGATCACAAACAGATTCACTAAAAATGAGGCAATGAGTACATCTCGGTATATTGCTGCTGAGCGTTTAATGGTACCCCAGAACCAATGTCCTTTATGACCCTCGAGAAGCTTGGAAACCTGTTCCTGAAACCGATATTCCAAACGTACAAATATCGCATAACCTGTATAAGACTCTTCTAAGGCCTCTACCGAAACAGAATGCTCACCCCCACTTTCAGGCTGAATAAGGGTGGCCTCCCCTGTTTCTTCATCAAAATTCTGTAGGATACAGGCCTGCTCATCATTCAACAGAAGTACGGCAGGTAGAACAAGAGGGGAAATGTCACTCAGTTTGCGCGGGAGAATTTGAGCAGAAAAACCCGCCCGTTTTGCTGCCCTGACAAATAACTTTGGCGTCAGTCTATTATTTTCTAGAGGTAAACCATCACACAACACCTCGGCTGAAAGCGGCCTATGATTCTGTTTAGTCAGATGAACCAGACATCCTAAAAGTGGATCTTGAACTGTATCCATTATTCTTGACCTTAGCCCACTTTGGGCGAGATACTCATGCTTATACGCACTAATGTGTGGAAAAAACTAAACTAATGTAGCAAATCAACATGTTATACGCCATAAGAAACGAATCCGGTCGCATTGTCAGCTTATCTGAAACCCCTCAACAAGATGCAAAACCAGTCAGCATCAAAGATGCAGAGGTTTTAGAATTTCTGTCGATCGATAATGATGGTTTTTCTGCTACAGAATTTCTCGAGAAATCTGACACAGGGGTTGCCCGAATACTTGAAGACCTGATTGATGTATTAATTTCTAAGAACCAGATCCTCTTTACCGATTTACCTGAAATGGCCCAAAAGAAACTGCTTGGGCGTAAACTGGCTCGAAATTACAATAGCCCTGAAAAAGAATCTGCCCCAGAAAGCCAGTCAACATTTTTAATAGACGACGACACTATCTAAACAGGCTATTTATTATAGCTCCTGACTAAACGGGTCATCTGAGTTGCACATTGCTTCTCGGCTATTTGTCAGGACAATTTCTGAAAGTCTGCGTGACAACTCTCCAAAACGCATCTGCTGCTTATCAGGCAAAGAACCAAAGTGAATTACGGACATAACATCCTGCAGAGTAAACATCGCTGCGGAACCACCTTCACCTTTTTTCAGTAGCTCAATCCCTGTTTGCAGCAAATTCAGGGCAATACCAGAATGCCCCGGTAGCAATTCATGCGCCTTGCAGAACAACTCAAATGCTTGGTTTAAATCACCATTCCTATAGGACGTCATAGCTGTGTAATTAGCCTTGCCCCATTCCATTTCAACGATCTGACGACTGAGTTCACGTCTTCTGCCTGAAACTTCCTCATTCAGATTACTGTCATGAACAGCCTCCAACATCACATCAATCCATTTACACTGGTTGTCGATATCCATTCTCTGGAAGAAACGCCAGGTCTGAAGCAGCATTTGCTCCAACTTATCCTTCTGTACCCCTTTCCTGTAAAGGTCACTATTAAGTAACTTTGCACGAAAGATAACTTCTTCATCTTCAGAGAAATCAATGACTACATCTTCAAGAACCCTGATCACTTCGGATTCCACCTGATCCAGGTGACTGATATTGGATTCGATTAAAGCTTTGGCTAGCCCAAAATAGTTTTCAGGAATTTGAAAAACAGAATAACGCGAGTACCTGATTGCCTGCTGAAAGCCTGTTTTGGATATATCCCATTCGCCTGTTTGTGATGCCAGCTCGGCTAACTCACCTTGTAAAACCGGAACTGTCGGCTGCAGCATGACAGCTTTTCGCATCAAAGTAACAGCCCTCTCGAGCTCTCCTTTGATTTTATAACCCCGTGATAACCAAGTATAAGCTTCAGCACAGACATGCTGCTGATCAACTACTTTGTTCAAACACATGAGTGATTGATCAAAATCTCCCATCTGAAAATGAGCAATGCCTTTTCCTACTTCAGCCCAAGGCATCTCTCTATGCTCAATTAAATGTTCAAACAGTATTTTAGCCTGATCGCTCTCACCCATTTTTAAAAGAGCAATACCTTTCAACCTCAAGAGAAATACCTGAAGCCCGGGAAAGTTTTGCAATAGTTTATCTACAGCACCTAAAACTTCCTCGTACTGGCCATCATCCAATAACTGCTCAATAGGCCTTATTGTTCCCTTAACCCGAAGTTGCTTTTCAACACGAAAACGCACCTTCCCGGCATCATAGGGTTTGGATATGTATGTATCAGGGGAATTTTCGAGGGAACCAAAAAGCAGCTCAGAATTTTGCGGAGAAACCACCAGAAAAAAAGCACTGGAGTTGTTAAAAGTTCCTTCCGCTTTAGCTTCCTGAAGAAGCTGAAGAC
>JASBRM010000082.1 GCA_030149405.1 Neptuniibacter sp.
AAATTCAGTGGTTTTATCTTTAAGATACAAGCCAATATGGACCCTAAACACCGTGACCGTATTGCTTTCATGCGAATCTGTTCCGGTAAGTACAGCAAAGGCATGAAGATGCGTCATGCACGTATCAAAAAGGATGTGAAAATTGCCGATGCGGTAACCTTTATCGCAGGGGATCGTGAGAACGTAGAGGAAGCTTGGTCTGGAGATATCATCGGTTTGCATAACCACGGTACGATCCAGATTGGCGATACATTTACTGCTGGTGAAGATCTTAAATTTACCGGTATTCCTCACTTCGCGCCGGAAATGTTCCGTCGTGTACGTCCGCTTGACCCTCTGAAAATGAAGCAGCTACAGAAAGGTTTGCAGCAGCTATCGGAAGAGGGTGCAGTGCAGTTGTTCCAGCCGTTAAAGAACAATGATCTGATTCTGGGTGCGGTAGGTCAGCTGCAGTTTGATGTGGTTGTATTCCGTTTGAAAGATGAATACAAAGTTGAGTGTAAGTACGAGCCTATCAGTGTCCAGACTGCGCGTTGGGCTGAGTGTGATGATGACAAAATGCTGTCTGATTTCCAGAAAAAGAATCATGACAACCTTGCAATCGATGGCAGTGGTTTGCTGACTTATCTTGCACCCACGCGCGTTAATCTGAGTCTGGCTGAAGAACGTTGGCCTGAAGTTGCTTTCCGAGCTACCCGTGAGCATTAATTAATTTAAGCTGCAGGCTGTCAGGCTTGCAGCTTTTCTTTCCTGCTCTTAAGCTGCATTACATGCAACTTATCGATACCCACTGCCATTTAGATTTTCCGGTCTTTGATATTGACCTTCAAAGTGTCTTATCAGAGGCGCATTCTGTTGGTGTGGATCAGTTTATTGTCCCTGGTGTTGTCGCTGAAAAGTGGGGACATCTCTTAAAAGTGACGGGTGCAAATCATGGAATGCATCCGGCTTTAGGGTTGCACCCCTGCTTCATGAAGCACCATAAAAGCGCTGATATAGAACGGTTGGAGAGTTTGCTTCAATGTGAATCTGCTTGTGCCGTTGGTGAGATCGGTCTTGATCTGTTCATACCGGATGCGGATCTTGAGCAGCAATTAGCTTTTCTAAGACCTCAGTTGGAGCTGGCAAGCCAATATGGTTTGCCTTTAATTCTGCATGTTAGAAAAGCCCATGACCAGATGCTTAAAGAGCTAAGGCGTTTGCAGCTTGAGGCGGGTGGGGTTGTGCATGCATTTTCTGGCAGCGAACAGCAGGCTGAGCAATATTTAAAGTTAGGATATAAGCTGGGTATTGGTGGAACTGTCACCTATGATCGAGCTAAAAAACTGCACCGTATTGTTAAAAACAATCCGTTGGAAAGCTTTGTGCTGGAAACGGACTCACCCGATATCCCCTTATCGGCTTATCGTGGGGAGAGAAATGTGCCAGCAAGAGCTGCTGAAGTGGCTCAGGTAATGGCTGAGATCAGAGGGGAGGGTATTGAGCGGATAGCTGAGATGACTACCCGCACTGCTAGAGAGCTCTTTAAGACCCTTGGTTGAACAGATTCTGTTCGATACTGTTCAAAGTTTCCCAGACGATATTTGTTCTTTCGTTGACTGGAATACTGAAAAACCGGCCTTCGTTACCTATCGGCTGCGCTTTATAGCTGCCATCTTCAGGGTACATAATGATGCGAGCGAGTGTCACTGGATAGTTCGGGCCCGTAACCTTTTTTCCGTATGCTTCTTCAATAGGCTTAAGTTCGCTTCGTGAAGAAACGATTTTAGTCATATCCTGGCAGTTTTTGGTCTTACCCAGGCAAATGAATCGGAATTTGGTGTCGACCAAGTAGAAACTTTTGTCTGCAGGTTCACCTTTTTCAGGGATAAGGGAATTCATATCCACACATCCCGTTATGGTCAATACAGCCACCAAAAAAAGAGCGATTCGCATTTAGGTTCTCCTTGGGTATAGATTAGCTGAGGTCAGAAAATGGATTTTCAACATCTAGGCTGATTGGATTGCTATAACCAGGCAGCTTAATTTCAGTTTTTGAAATACTCAGATCTTCACCCTGTAGAACATTATTATCGTAGAGGTAGATCGGTTTAGCTTCGCCTTTAAGTGATGCGTCATTGTATGCAAACGCCACTTGGCGTGTTTGCTCCAGTTTAGCCTGATAGCCTTTCATTTTCTCGCTGCCATAACGCTTTGTAAGCATTGCGGAGACAATATGAGGCGCCAGCACAGGCGCAGAGGCATTATTTCCTCCAAACCCCTTAGAGTTCAGGAAGACAGAGTCCATACCTGTGGCACCTACCTCAATATGTTGATTACTGAGCTGCAGGTTGCTTTTATGAACATCATCGGCGAATTCTGGAGTAGTGACGATGCCTGGGATCAAGCCATATTTCCAGGTTCCTAATGAGGTGCTGAGCTGATCACCGCCCGCAGTACCCTGAGAATGGCCCAGATAGCATTTCACTGCTGAAACTGGCCAGCTATTGATACCAAAAGCTTTGGCTGTTTCATTGATAACGTGGGATTCAGTTACCCTGTTCTGAGGTGTACTGGTTCCATGCGCTTGAATAAAGCTACGTTGCTGCAATGATTCTTTGCCGAGCATTTTCTCAATCAAAGAAGCAGATTTTGCCAGGGTAATATAGTTACCAATGCCTGGTGCAGAAATAGATTTTTTATGTCCATCGGCATTTACAAATACTTCAGGGACAGCGCCATATATCTCTGCGCCCAGTTCAATTGCCAGATCATCACTCATCAAAAGAACAAACTGACTGCTTTCACCCATAGTGAAACCACAATTCTGACCGAATGGGCGGCAGGCCTTGCGGTAATCAGCATCTGTTAGAGTAGCAAGATTATCCAAAGCCAGTAGATCTTTGTCTTCAGCAAGAGCTCCCATTGCCCGGAAGCCTTCGATGACCTCTGGAGTGACCGGAGCGTCACTGCCACCGACTAGCACAACTTTACGGCGTCCAGAGCGTATATCATTAACGCCACTACGGAGATTGTAGAGGAAGGTTGCGCAAGCACCCAGAGCACCGCCAGTAGTGCCAACGTTACCCAAAATGTATGCATTGACGAAATCGGCAGGCATCTGTGCATAACCAAGAGGCATCTGCTTTGAAGTTGTACGTTTACCTATGGCGGGGAACTTGGTTAGCCCACCAAAACCATAATCATCCAACTGACCAATAGAGTTGCTCGCGTATACGGCTATCTGATCTGGAGCAACTCGTTCAGTGATTTTTTCGAACGGGATGCCCGATGAAGACAGAGCATCTGATGCAGCAAATACAGTCATCTGTAGATTTCGAGGATGATTTCTCGATTGATACAATTTCCCAGGGGTAAAGCCTGATGGCAGTTGCCCGGCAGATTGCACAGGTGCTGTTTTCATGTCTGGCAGAATTACATTCAGGTCACCGGATACTTCAATCAGGAATGTGCCAGGCGCTGTTTCCTCTATGTTCCAGTTTTCCGGGATTTTAACCGGCATCTGGCGTTTACGTAGCTTGAAGCTGAAGCCTTCTTCGTTAGCAAGGGAGGCAGGCTTGTTGAAAACCACATTTTCAACGTCAAAACTTGATGCTTCGATGCGGCGAATCAGGGTGCTGTTCAGAAGTTGTGGTTCAAGAGCATTAACAAGCTCTTCAGTGGAAGCAAAGTCACCTGTCTGGGTTTTGTATGTTCCGTTCTCGGATACGGCCAGTCCGGTAATAATTGCCAGATCCAGCAGTGTTTCTGTCCGTGATGGTGCATCAATTCTATCTAGAACTAAACGGCGATAGGCGTGATGAAACGAGGCGCGTCCAGCAGGATTTATACCTCCAAAACCAACAATTACAGGTAGCTGGGACAATTCATTCTCCTCAGAGTGGATCTGGAACAGACGACAAAAACGTATGCTGCTGCATGTTTAAGCAGCCAATTATTTTGTTCGCACTACAAAGGAGCTATTTTATCGGTGTTTGTTATAGCTGACTAGCAGGAAAAACTTTTTTCTACTATTTAGGTCAGTAAAGTTTTAGTCAGTAAACGTTAAGCGAGGGGTGAGGTATGATTACTACATCTTTTCGTGAAGGAGCATTTTATGAAAAAGTTAGTTGCGGTTGCTATGGTAGCGGCTTTGACTGCCGGTTGTCAGACAATTGACCCTTATACCGGAGAGCAGAAAACCGGAAATGCAGCCAAGGGTGCCGGAATTGGTGCTGTTGCAGGTGCAGTTTTGGGTGCAGCGGTTTCCAGTAAGTCTGATCGTAAGAAAGGCGCTTTGACCGGGGCTTTGGTTGGTGGTGCTGTAGGTGGTGGTATTGGATACTACATGGACCAACAGGAAGCTCTGTTACGCCAGGAATTGCAGGGTACAGGTGTTCAGGTAGAAAGGATCGGTGATTCGATTCGATTAATTATGCCGGGTAACATTACGTTTGCTTTGGACTCAGATCGTATCGCTTCCAGCTTCTATCCAGTACTTGATTCTGTTACCAAGGTCTTGATTAAGTTTGATAAAACAGAGCTGAGTGTTGATGGCTTTACGGACAGTACCGGTTCGTTTGAGTATAACCAGCAGTTATCTGAGCGCCGAGCGGCACGTGTTGCAGATTATCTCGCCAGCACTGGTATCGAAAGATTGCGCATAAATGCCCGAGGTTATGGTGAGCGCTATCCAATTGCTGATAACGGTACCTCAGCAGGCCGAGCTCAAAATCGCCGTGTAGAGATTAATATCAGCGGTCGACGAAGCTAACTACAGAACGCATTGAAAAAAACCACCCTGTAATGGGTGGTTTTTTATTTAGGACTAATGAGATCTTACTAAATCGCCGGGGCGAATGTTGTATTGCTGAACAGTGCCATTCAAACGGCCCGATGCAAAAGCGCCTTGTGCATCTTCGATGGTAATTGATTGGCGTGTATTGTTTAACTGAGTTTGAGCTCTCATATCAGGCGTGAAAAAAGTAGAGCGGCGATAGATTGTTAATTTATCCCCACGTTTAAGGCCTTGTGCGCTTCCGGCTGAGATCCAAACATTGGAGTCTTCTACTCGGTTGATTCTTGCTGTAAAAGGCTCGCATTGAAGTTTCTCGGCCAGATCCTTGGCGATTTTTTGCTGAAGTTCACTTACTTTCTGACCGTAATCCTGTTTATAGAATCCCGCTCCTGTAAATCCCGTTTTGATCGTTGGGTCAAGATTCCATAACCCTGCAGTCATATAGTTTTCCTGCATCAGTAATTGACCGGTAAAGCCATCATGGACAAAAAGATCAATGCTGAAAGAGCGGAGGTGTTTTTTGCTCAGATAATCCATGCGGTTATACAGATCAATAAAGTAGTTATCTTCGGCATGAGTGCGAGGGTCAACCATCGACATATCTCGTATTACGCCTGATATAACATAATTTACTTCCATACGGTTGATGTTGCTCAACATGCTGGTCAGCGCACCATCACTTAGGGTTGAGGTTGCAGCAATATTTGGGTCAGGATAAAGATTCATGCGGCTAGCGTTGTAGCCGTTGAGTTTATCCTTACTGTTTATTCGTTGGGTAAGCTCGGTTGCAAATGCGACAGGAGCGTCATGTAAATTACCGATTCGCGCCTGATTTATATCGACCATTGGGAAGGCTGCAACCGCAATCGACTTAATGTAACTGTTAGTCACACCGTTTTCACAACCGGTATCTATTAATACGTCGGCTTTTATGCGGATGTTGAGGATGTTGTTTATGATTTTTTCATCCAGTATTTCGATATTGCTGACCCTGCCCAGAGTACTGATCTGCATGTTATCGATCTCCAGAATGCCATCACGTACAACCTGATTACTGGAGATATACACGGCAGCATGCATAGATGCTTGTTGAGAGGCATCTTTAATTGCCGCTTCTCTGGCGCTTTTAAGATCTCCTTGGATGATAATTGCCTGGCCTTCCGCTTCTATCACTACTGCCTGAGCGGAAACTGCAAAAAGCATCATGCTTAAAATGAAGAGATTTCTTACAAGGCGATTAAACATATCTGGCTACCGACCGATTACTCTAGGGTAACAGTATGTTTATTAGGGCAAGTTGTAAATGCGATGTGTAACATACTGTTTGCTAAATTATGAATATGTTAGATTGTCGGACTTAAACCAGATGTTTGGAAGATCTTGATGAAGAAATTTTTGCTGTTTCTGTTGGTGTGTTTTCAGACCGGCTGTGTCGTTACGGATCAGCTGAAAAGTATGTCATCAGAACAACCGAAAACCGAGCAGGAAATGGAAGCTAAAGTTCGGGAGATGGAACAGGCATCAATTGATGAGTACTACGAGCGTAAACGTGCTCATCTGGAAGCGGAAAAAGCTTACCTGGCCGAAAAAGATGCAATGCTTGAGAAAGAACGCGCTATGTTGCAACGTCAGGTTGTGCAGGTTAACCCGGATCCAAATGGGATAGATCCAATCAGCGAAGCGTTATCGCAGATGGCCGTACAAATGAATGCTGGTCTTTTACAGAATCGAGTTAAACGCTTGCCAGTCGCGGTTGTTCCGTTCACTAATCTGCATAATGAACGTAAGGTTGGCAGGTTTGGAGAACGTCTCGAGCAGGGGATGATCTATCAAATGCAACAGCATGGATACAATATGGTTGATTACCGTGCTGCGGGTCTGGTCACTTCTTCAAAAGAGCCTCTTTCCAGACAGAACCTATCCGAGTTGCGTGTCCGTTATAAAGTGTATTTCCTGGTAACGGGAACTTACGCGCAGCATTCTGATGGTATTGTGGTGAATGCACGGGTTATCGATACTACAACGCGGCAGGTGGTAGCGAGTGGACAGAGCCACATTGCTAATTCACGCTTGGAAGGTGCTTTACCCGGATATAACCCGCTACAGTCTCTTAATAAGGGATTGATCATTGAAAACTCTAATGGACCTGCGGGGCAATAACTGTGACAGTCAAAGGGAACCATAGGAAAACCATGATTAAAAAGTTTTTGTCTCTGATGGTATTGCTACCTGCCCTGAGTATTTTGCCGGGCTGCGAAACAGTAACTGAATCAGTCGTTAAAGTTGCTGAAGCGCTTCCTGATATAAACCTGCCTCCCAGTAGCAAAGAGGCCCCGCCTGAAAATTGGGTAAGAGCTACAGGCTATGCACCAATCAGCCTGCAGCCTGGAGCAACCAAACAGCACAAAGTGTTGATGGCAATGAGGGCCTCTAAATTAAGGGCCTATCAGGAGCTGGCTGGGGTTGTTCACGGACAGTATCTGTTTGGAACCACAACTGTACAGGATATGGTGCTGCAAAATGATCAGTTCAAAACAGCGGTTTCCGGAATCGTGCGAGGAGCTCGTGTTGTTAAAACCTATCCGGTCCAAGAAGATACATATGCCACTATTCTTGAAGTAGATATGAATCAGGTACAAAGGGCTTGGGTAAGTAAATAAGCGTTAATATAACCGTTGGATTTATCAAATAAAAAGGAGGCTTTAGCCTCCTTTTTTTAACTTATTTTGACTGAGTTGCCTCAAACGCAGCAAGTTGCTCTGGCGTAGCCTTGGTCTGATATTTGTCTTTCCAGCTGTCGTAAGGCTCACCGTAAACGAGCTCACGAGCGCTTTCGTAATCTACTTCGTGGCCGCGTTTTTCAGCTTCAGCTTTATACCACTTGCTTAGGCAGTTACGGCAAAAACCAGCCAGAATCATCAGATCGATATTCTGCACATCTTTGCGATTGTCCAGATGTTCAAGTAAGCGGCGAAATGCTGCAGCTTCTATCTCAGTTTGAGTTTGCTTATCCATAGTGGCCTCGATGATTCAGTTTAGTGATTATTGAGTTGTAAGCTCTCATCAAGATGCTCACAGATCTCTTGTTGTAACTTTTCACACAAAGCCGGATCGGATACAGGCAATCCGCTTTGGTCTGTAATGAAGAAAAAGTCTTCTACGCGCTCACCAATACTCGCAATACGTGCTTTGCGTACGGAAAGGTTGTGTGATGAGAATATCAAGCCAATTTTAGCGAGCAGGCCGGGGCGATCTGGCGTAATCACTTCAATAATGGTCTGATGAGCTACTGCGTCATTACTGATGTTTACCTCAGTCGGCATGGCGAAAAGCTTCATTTGGCGTGGCACTCGCCGCTGAATGATCTCTGGGTAATCATTCGGGTCATCCAGTTCTTCAATCAACCGCTGCTTTATCTTGAACAAATGCTCAGGGTTTTCCGATAAGGCGGTGTTGTCATCACTGAGGACGACATAGGTATTTAGGGCATGGCCGCTATCGGTAACAATAATTCGGGCATCCTGAATGTTCAGGTGCAACTGATCCATGGTTGCTACAGTGGCGGCAAACAGGTTTTGTATATCCTGGCTGTAGATAAAAATCTCAGTTGCGCCTTCAAATACGCGATGAGAAGTTTGTCGGATCAGTACCAGAGGTATCTCAGGGGATGGGTGTTCAATAATTGCTTTACTGTGTTCAGCAACGCTCTGGGCGGTTTCACGTAGGAAATAATCGTCGCCAATGCTTGCCCATAAAGATTCTACCGCTTGTTCATTAACGCCCTGGCGCCTTAATAACAGCATTGCTTCATGCTGGATCTGTTCAATCCGGTCTTCTTTGTTAATTGGATTTTCCAGACCGCGGCGTAAAGACCGTTTAGTGTCGGTATAGAGTTTGCGCATCAAAGTTGCGCGCCAGCTATTCCAGAGGCTGTGGTTGGTTGCATTAATGTCTGCGATCGTCAGCACATACAGATAGTCCAGATGAGTTACGTCTCGGACCTGCTGTGCGAATCGATGAATAACTTCAGGGTCTGAAATATCTTTACGTTGAGCAGTCATCGACATGAGTAGGTGGTTACGAACCAGCCAGGAAACCAAATGGGTATCCCATTTTCCGAGGTGATGCATTTCACAGAATTCAATGACGTCTTCGGCGCCAAGTTCAGAGTGATCTCCACCTCTGCCTTTAGCAATATCATGGAACAACGCTGCAATGTAGAGAAGCTCTATCTTAGGTAGATGATTAACAATCCTATGAGCGATAGGGAACTCTTCTCGATGATCATTATGCCTGAACTGGCGGCACTTCTGGATCACCTTCATTGTATGGGCGTCAACAGTATATATATGGAACCGAAATTCTGATGATATTCGGTCAATTATATAAATACATGTTCATGCATGCGAGCGTCCAGTTTCCGGGGGTTGAAAGCCGGATCTGGCAGAATAACGAAGACATCAGCGG
>JASBRM010000300.1 GCA_030149405.1 Neptuniibacter sp.
TATAGGTAGACAAAGCCACCATGCCTGCCAAAGGCTCCGGGTAAGTGAGTGCCGTTTGATAAGTCACGGCTCCGCCCTGTGAAAAACCAATCAGAATGATTTTATCCGCTGGAATCCCGGATTCGATCTGGTCAGCAATCAGACTCTTTATTCTCTCTGAAGAATTAAGCAGCGCGGTCTTATCGACCTTTCGATCAACATTCATCTCAAGAATGTCATACCACGCCCGCATAGGCATGCCACCATTCACAGTGACCGGCATGACTTCCGCATGAGGAAAAAGGAAGCGAACCGAATGCTGCGGTAACTTAAGGTAAGGAATAATGGGTTGGAAGTCATAACCATCCGCTCCTAAGCCATGCAACCAGATCACGCATGCCTTTGCTGGCTGAGCAGGTTCAACACGAACCAAAGTATTGTCGTTTTCCTGACTCATGGTTGCAGCCTCTGAACAACCCATTCACCGTTTACAAGATTGTATTGGAAACGGTCATGCAAGCGATTTTCACGCCCCTGCCAGAATTCAAAACGGCTAGGAATCAGCATATACCCACCCCAATAATCAGGATGTGGAATATCACCTTCCGGGTGCGCCTGTTCCATCTGTTCAACCGCATTTTCCAGAATCTCTCTGCTCTTAACCGGATGGCTTTGATGAGAAACCGCAGCGCTGATTCGGCTTCCCACAGGACGCTGGTTAAAATACTTCTTCCCCTGTTCAGAGGAGAGTTTAACGACCTTACCCTGGATCCTTACCTGGCGTTCAAACGGATACCAGTAGAATAAGATCTCAGCCTGTGGGTTTTCCGCAAGGTCATCCCCCTTCTGGCTGCGAAAATCGGTGTACCAGGCAAACCCCTGCTGATCAAAATGCTTCAAAAGAACGATACGTGCCGAAGGCATGCCCTGAGCATTAGCCGTAGCAAGCGTCATTGAAGTTGCATCATCTGGCATGACCTGCAGAGTTTCATCCATCCATGCAGCAAACTGGGACACTGGGTCATTTTGCAGGTCAGATTTATTCAACCCATTCGCAATATATTCGCGGCGGGTTGCTGTGAGATCACCTTGTTTATTCATAACGTTTATTCGGACATATGTGGTTAGTAAGATTGGGCTGAACTATATCATGCATATTTTTGTATAACCTGCTTCACATCAGCTAAATAACTTTTTCCGAATAGAAGTAGATGGTTCAACAAGTGCCAAAGATTATACAGTGCCATTCTATTTTCCCAGCCAGGTTCCAACGAGAGTACGTCCTGATAAGCTGAATAAAAACCGGATGAAAAGCCCCCAAACAGTTTTGTCATTGCAAGGTCAGCTTCTCCCCAACCGAAATACACAGCCGGATCAATCAGCACTGGGGTACCTTTGTCATCAGTATGGACATTGCCGTTCCAGAGATCGCCATGAAGTAGAACCGGAGGTTGCTGCGGAATCAATTCAGGTAATTTATGACAGAGTTGTTCTATTGACTGGAAATCATTGACGGTCAGGTAGCCTTGTTGATGGCACCTACGAGCAAGATAAAGGAAGCGTTGCTCAGTATAGAATTGGAATCCGTTACTACAGGGTTTATTCGGTTGTCGAGTTAAGCCGCAAAAGGTATCTCCTGCAAAACCAAAATAATCTCTGGTAATTGAGTGCAGTTCAGCCAGTTGCCGACCAAGCATCTCATCAAAACCTTTTAATTTAGGGGCCGCATCCAAAAACTCCAGTACCAGACATTGCTCGTTCTGGAACACGACATCGGGGGTTTTAATAGATCCCTCTTGAGCTAAAGCCTTTAGCCCCAAAGCTTCTGCTTGAAATAAACCCGACTCAGCATGGGTTAACTGTTTAATAAACAACTGGCTACCGTCACTAAGCTCAAGTCGTCTGCTGTCAGCAATACAGCCACCTGCAGTTGATCTGGATTGAATAATTTCCAGACCTAAACCTGACAAAAACTGTAAAAAACCAGCATCTATTGCAGAGTCTCTTCCCATTCCTTTCATCCACTTATATAGTGTTAACAGGCCCTAGTAAGGAACTGTATGCGCACCCTTCTTGTATTGCTTTTCATATCTTTAGTTTCAGGTTGCACGGGAGATAATGCAAAACCATTTTCTGTGAAGAATCTGGCCAAGTCTGATATCGATATGGTCACAGATGTGAATATCAAAGAGTGGAAACGCCTGACTCGGGAGTTGGCCATAAAGCTTTATAAGCGCAATCCCAAAGAGCTCAAGAAAGTTGAAGGCATGACCCTCGACAGAAGACTCGACATGCTGTTCCCGGTTAAACGCCTGCCTAACGGCTTTAAAGAGCTGGGTTATAAAGATGGAGTGGACGTAGCGCCTTTAGCCTTCTCTGATGATTATCAGGGGGATCGTGTTTTTGCCTATATGGCCGGTATCACAGGCATGCTTCATAACGCCTACAATGGCAAAGAAGAGATCTTTCTACTGGATGAATTAAGCCATCAAAAACTCTACAACGCCGCAAGGAACCTGGAATCGTTTACCTGGCACCTTAATAATCGCCGCGACACTCAAGGCAACCTTTATCTGTTAAGTACTGGCATCGCTGACAACGGAATTCCGAATTACAGTTATGAACGTATTTTAGGCAAGCTCATAAGCCTGCAGGATGTGATGGCGACGGTGATAGCTGACAGTACTAACCGCACCATAAACCGAGTAGTTCAGGGTGCGGCCTCAATGACATTCTTCCCTATTTGACCTAACAAATAATTAACCCTGTTCCATCTGTTTGATAAAGCGGTCAGAATCCTGAATAGCTTTTTCCATATCTTTGATCAGCAGATCGATATTGCTTTTAATACCCTTGTATTCTGATTTCAAAGATCCGATGGCCCGGGCATTAAGGTTATGTTTTAGAAACAACACATTATCCTGAAGAGCACTCAGAACAGGCGGCATACGCTTTTCGGCTTTTTTCAGGGAGCGGATAAGCTCTTTATAACGGGCTTTCGTGGTTCTTAACTTAGCCGCACTCTGGCTACGGAATTTCTGATTAGTGTATTGAGTCAGCTCTTCTTCCCACTCGTCAAACAGATCTTCAGACACCTGCTCAACTTTGCTTATGCGATTACTGACATCTTCAGCCGCATCGACACTGTCATCGTATTCAGACTGCAGTTGATTATATATTTTATCTAACTCGCCACCGTCAAATGCAACCACCGAACGAAACTGTTCCAAAGCATCTTTGAACTGCTCTTGCGCATCTGCCTGCGACTCTCGCGCCTCTTCAACTCTGTCCACCAGAATGTCACGTTTATGTACGCCAACCTGCTCCATTGCAGAATAATAAGCCGTCTGGCAGCCCGTTAAGAAAGTGATCAATCCTGCAAGGATCAGAAGTTTAAATCTGTTCATCATGTTGTTAGCCACAGCTCGCCAGAGGGTTATTAATCTGTATGTCAGAGATTTTGTGATTATCGTTTAAAAACAGGGTTACGTC
>JASBRM010000312.1 GCA_030149405.1 Neptuniibacter sp.
TGCCCACCTTCCAGGAGATTGCCTCCGAGAATCGCGACCAGCGCTAGAATGACTCCAAGAACAGCTGCTAAATCCATCAACTCATCCTACGATTACTTAATAGGGGACCAAACTCAGTCAAATCCAGTATCGCATCGGCCAATCCGGCATTTACCACAGCCTGAGGCATACCGTAGATGGTGCTGCTTTCTTTGTTCTGAGCCCAGATTGCAGCACCTTTCTGCCGCAACAGTTTTGCACCATCGCAACCATCCGCTCCCATCCCGGTGAGAATGATTGCCAGAACATTCTTACCATAACTTTTAGCCGCTGAAGCGTATGTAACATCAACACTGGGCTTGTAGGTAAGTCGTTCATCTCCGGGCATGATTTTGACTCGATCCTGCCCTCGTGGATCGATAATCATCTGGTGTCCACCTGGCGCAAGTAAAGCACGGCCCGGTATCAGTTGATCTCCATCCTCTGCCTCTTTCACTGAAATGTTGCATTGCTGATCTAAACGCGATGCGAACACCGACGTAAAAGTCTTAGGCATATGCTGAACCAGCAAAATAGGGTATGGGAAATTTGCGGGTAGTTGAGTCAAAATCTGCTGAAGTGCCGCCGGCCCTCCCGTTGAGGAGCCAATCACCACGACCTTACAACCTGCGGGTATGGTCTTTTTGCCACTACTTTTTGGCTGTACGGCACCCGTCGAAGGGCTGTGGGCGTTTGGTATACGACTGCGCAGTGAAGATACTGATGCAGCAGTACGTTGCTCAGGAGATCCTGTACGTTCCGTTAATCCTGGTTTGGAAGAAAGCGGCTTTCTCGCAGGGCTTGTAGTTTCAGGGCGAAAAACCATCGACTTACTGCTACCGGCAGAGTCGCTACCACTGAAAATCGAACTTCTTTTGGCCTGACGGGAATTCCCCAGCTCAACCACTTTATCACGCAGCTGTTTTTCAAGAGAACTGGAATGCTCCATCCACGCACGCATATCTTTGGAAAGATAATCCAAGGCTCCCGCTTCAAGAGCTTGCAGTGTAACCTGTGCACCTTCATGGGTGAGAGATGAAAGCATAAGGATATTGGTAGGGCACTCACGCATGATCACACGAACGGCCTCAATGCCATTCATTTGAGGCATCTCAACATCCATAGTAATCAGATCAGGGCGTAAACGCTTGGCCTGTTCAACCGCCTCACGGCCATTTTGTGCAGAACCAACAACTTCTATCCGTTTATCCCCAGAGAGAAGGTCACTGATCCGATGGCGGAAGAAACCAGAATCATCAACTATCAGGACCTTAACTGGCATAGACGCTCCCTTCCCTCCTGATCAGGAAGCGTAATGTTTCAACAGATTAGGTATATCGATAATCAATGCAATTCGACCATCACCTGTAATTGTTGCACCTGAAAGACCTGCCGTACCATGCAGAATAGTTCCGAGAGGTTTGATCACAACCTCTTCCTGACCAACCAGTTGATCAACCACAAACCCTACACGCTGAGTACCAACGGTCACGATAACTACATGGCCTTGTTCTGGCAGATCTGCGCCCTGCTGACCATCAATCAACCAACGCTTCAAATGGAACAGAGGCAGAGCCTGATCACGTACGATAATTACCTGCTGACCATCAACAACATTTGTTTTGGTCAGATCCAGATTAAAGATCTCATTAACATTTACCAGAGGCAGAGCAAATGCCTGACCTTCCAGAATAACCATCAGTGTTGGCATGATGGCCAGAGTCAGAGGCACCTGAATCGCAATACGCGAACCCTGACCAATCACCGAGTCGATGTTCAGAGTGCCGTTAAGCTGGGTAATTTTGGTCTTAACCACATCCATACCCACACCACGACCGGAAACATCCGAAATCTCTTTTTTAGTCGAAAAACCAGCGGCAAAAATAAGATTAAAACATTCCTGCTCGGTCAAACGACGTGCGGCTTCGGCATCCATCATGCCACGTTCGATAGCCAGATTACGCAGTTTCTCTGCGTCCATCCCCGCACCATCATCCTGAATGACTAACAGGATATGGTCACCTTCCTGTTCAGCAGAAAGAAGGACATGACCTTCACGCGGTTTACCAGCAGCTTCTCGAACATCAGGGGCTTCAACACCATGGTCAACCGCATTACGGACCAGGTGAATCAATGGATCGGCAAGTGCTTCAACCAGGTTTTTATCCAGATCAGTTTCTTCACCGCGCAATTCCAGACGAATCTCTTTCTTGAGGTTTCGTGATAGATCTCGGATCAGCCTTGGGAATCGACCAAAGACTTTCTTAACTGGCTGCATACGGGTTTTCATTACTGACATCTGCAAGTCAGCTGTAACCATATCCAGGGTTCCCAGTGCTTTAGCCATCTCCTCATCTTCTCGGGTTACCCCAAGGCGGACAAGTCGGTTTCGAACCAATACCAGCTCACCAACCATGTTCATGATTTTGTCGAGCAGACGTGTATCTACACGCACATTACTTTCTGGTTGTGGCTTGGCTTGCTGATGAGCCGCTTTTACAGCAGCTGCAGCTGCGTCTTCTCGTTTCTTCTCGGGAGCTTTAGGTGCGGGCGCCGCTGGCTTTGGAGCAGGCGCAGGTGCAGCTGGTTCTGGAGCAGGGGTCGGCGCAGCAGGTGCTGGCGCGACCTCAGTCGGCCCCGATGCAAACGCCCCTTTACCCTGAGACTGCAATTCATCTAACAGCGCTTCAAATTCGTCTTCTGTAATTAGGTCACCACCCGCTGGCGCTGGGGCTGGAGCAGCCGCTGCCGGAGCACTTTGGTCAGAACCCGGGCCTTTACCAGCACCGTGTAATTCATCAAGAAGCGCATCGAACTCATCTTCAGTAATCAGGTCATCACCACCCGTAGCTGATGGTTCAGCTGCAGGGGCTGGCGTAAGTTCGCCACCCAGATCATCAAGAAGGGCATCAAATTCATCAGAGGATTGATCACCTGAGGCAACTGGCGCAGCCTGAGGTGTAGCAATAGGTTCGGGAGCAGGTTCTGGTGCAGCGGCTGGAGCAGGTGCGCCCCCCGTAGCAAAATCAACCAGGGATTGGAGCAGTTGCGGATCAGCGCTTTCAGGTTCTTGACCATTACGTACAGCGTCAAACATTACATTGACTGTATCCAGTGCCTGAAGCACTACATCCATCAATTCTGGCGTAACTTTGATATCACCATTTCTTAACAGGTCGAAGAGGTTTTCTGCGTTATGGCAGCAATCCACCATAGGTTCAAGCTGCAAGAAACCTGCGCCACCTTTAACTGTGTGGAAACCTCGGAAAATAGCATTCAGCAGATCACTGTCATCCGGCCGTTGCTCAAGATCAACCAACTGTTCAGAAAGCTGCTCCAGAATTTCCCCTGCTTCAACAAGAAAGTCTTCTAGAATTTCCTGATCCACTTCCAAACTCATGCGGTGCTCCTCTTAAAAACCCAGGCTGGATAGTAAGTCGTCAACTTCGTCTTGATTACTCACAACATCAGGGCTGTTCTTTTTGACTTGAGGCCCTTCTGCCTGAACTTCAACTTTTTTATTCTCTTGTTCCTGGTCAGAAGCTGGTGCAGATTCAATACCAGACAGCTTCTCGACTTTAGCCGCCATCTCCATAAGTCCGATAAGATGACTTTCTACGTTCGTTACAAGAGTAATTACACGCCTGATCAACTGACCTGTAATGTCTTGATAACTCTGAGATACAACAATGTCTGTGAGTTCGGCCCGAAGAGTCTTAATCGTTTGTTCCGATTCTTCTTTCACCGCACAAGTACGGTCATAAACTCCGTTTAGACCGTCATGCTCTTTTTCCAATTGCCCCACAAGCGATAGCAGATCTGTAAAGCGTTCACTTTGTGAATCAAGCCTATCTACTAAAGATAGAGCATTATCAACCCTATCCATGGTTTCATGAGCATTTTTTTCTGTGACTTCAATAACATAATTCAGACGATCCGCAGCATCAGCATCTGCATTATCATCCTCTTCGTCATCAACCTGTAGGCTACTTCCTAATTCGTTAGAAAAAGCTTTAATTGCCTCATGCAGACCTCGGGTAAGATGCCCCACCTCGGTAAAAAATACCTGATGCCTGAATTCATGAAGATCCTGAATTATTTCCATTGCATGAGCTAGATCACCACCATCAAGAACAGAAACAAGTTCCTGTGCCTTATGCTGTAGTTCCATCTCAAACTGACCGATACCTGACTTCATGCGTTACCGACCTTCCTTAACCTAGGCGCTCAAAGATTTTATCGATCTTTTCCTTGAGTACAGCGGCTGTAAACGGTTTAACAACATAACCATTAACACCCGCTTGTGCCGCTGCAATTATCTGCTCTTTTTTCGCTTCAGCAGTAACCATCAACACTGGCATACTCGCCAGGTTAGGATCTGAACGAACTTCTTTCAGCAGATCAATACCTGTCATTCCTGGCATATTCCAATCAGTTACCAGAAAATCAATGCCACCCTGCTTGAGAATAGGAAGCGCGGTCTGACCATCATCAGCTTCGGTGACATTGGTCATACCCAGGTCTTTCAACAGATTTTTAATAATTCGTCTCATCGTAGAAAAATCATCTACCACAAGAATTTTCATGTCTTTATTCAAGACGAGCCTCCAACTTGAAACTGCGCAGTTTGTTGAGTCTACACGTTTTTACCACAATTACTTTGAGTGTGGTCAACCCTTTTTAACGCCAATCACTCAGTCTGGAACGCAAACGCAGTGCCGCCTGACTATGTATTTGACTCACCCTGGATTCACTCACACCAAGAACCTGACCAATTTCTTTAAGGTTAAGTTCTTCATCGTAATATAACGCCAGAACGAGTTTTTCCCGTTCTGGTAAATTATTTATAGCGTCACTAAGAGCTTTTAGAAAAGCCTCACGCTCAAAATTCTTGTTTGGACCTGGATCATCATTAGCAAATGATTCTCCTGGGCCATCATGCTGAGGGTTTAACATCTCTTCAAAACTGAAGAGGCGACTTTCCAGACTGTCTTTTAACAGAGAGTGATACTCATCGACACTAATTCCAAGCTCTCTGGCTACCTCAGCATCACTTGCATCCTTACCTGTTCGAGCTTCGACTTGCTGAATTGCTTCCGTCACTCTGCGACTGTTTCGATGTACAGACCTTGGTGTCCAATCGCCGCGACGAACTTCATCAATGATGGCACCTCGAATACGAATCCCAGCATAAGTTTCAAAACTTGCACCTTTACTAGCATCATACTTCTTCGAAGCTTCAAGCAAGCCAACCATACCCGCTTGTATCAGATCATCAACCAGTATGGTCGCAGGCAATCTTGCCAACAAATGATGGGCAATACGTTTAACGAGTGGCGCATACTGCTCAATCAACTCATCGCTGGATTGTAACTGCAGCGGGTTATACATACTGCCTCATAATTCTCAGTCCGATGAACGCACTCCCTGAACGAGACGTTCAACAAAAAACTCTAAATGTCCCCGTGGGACAGCCTGAACTGGCCACCCATTTACTTTATTCGCTAATTGCTTATATGCCAAGGAGACTTTACTCTTCGGAAAAGCTTGCAAAACAGCCACTTGGCGCTGTACAGCTTTGCGAACATTTTCATCATAAGGGATTGAACCGACATATTGAAGAGTGACATCCAGAAAGCGATCAGTAACTGTTAAAAGCTTACCAAACATATTACGACCTTCCTGCTCACTGCGCACCATATTTGCCAGCACACGGAAACGCGTCATTCTATAATCCCGATTTAACAGTTTAATTAAAGCATACGCATCCGTAATTGACGTAGGCTCGTCACAAACAACCACCAAAACTTCCTGCGCAGCCTTGATAAAACTGATCACAGAATCAGAAATACCTGCCGCCGTATCCACAACCAGAACATCAACATCATCAGCAACAGCACTAAATGCATGTATCAACTCAGCATGCTCATGCGGTGATAAAGCCGTCATCTCTTGCGTACCTGAAGATGCAGGCACAATTCTCAGATTATCATTCACAGACAACATGACATCAGGCAAACCACATTCACCATCAAGAACATCAGCAATGGTCCTTTGCGGCCGCAACCCCAGAAGAACGTCAACATTCGCAAGACCCAGGTCAGCATCCATTAAAACGGTACGATGACCCATATCAGCCATAGCAAGAGACAGGTTCACCGAGACGTTTGTTTTACCAACCCCGCCTTTACCTCCGGTAACCGCAATAACCTTCACAGGCTTATGTTGATCCATAATTACTCCAACCCCTAGCCTGTTTTATAGGTACTATCCAAAGCAGCCTGACGCTTTTCAGCCTCAATCGCTCTTTGAGCGGTCACAACAGCCCGGCTTACAAGGTCATTCTTCCGCGCTACGGAAATATCATCAGGGACACGCTGCCCATCCGTCACATAAGTTACTGGAAGTCCCTTCTCAACTATAAGCGAAATTGCATCACCTAAACTGCCGGATTCATCCATCTTACTCAATACACAACCGTGTAAACCGAGCGCTTTGTATGCATTGTATGCCTGCTCAACCACACGCCTCTGACTGCTGCATGAGACAACCAAAAGCTTTTTCAACCGCAGCGACACCCCCTCCAGCATTTCTAGCTGCAGTTGACTGTGTGCCTCTTGAGAGTTCAGGCCCGCTGTATCAATAAGCACCAGCCGTTTGGTTTTCAGAGACTGAAGCACCTCTTCCAGGGTATTGGTTTCATTCACCACCCGGACCGGCACATCCAATATCCGCCCAAACGTACGCAGCTGTTCATGAGCAGCAATTCGGTATGTATCCGTTGTCACTAACGCCAGGCTAGAGCTGCCGTGTTTCAGCACATATTTCGCTGCTAACTTACCGATCGTGGTTGTTTTCCCAACCCCTGTTGGTCCAACAAAAGCCACCATGCCACCCCTGTCAATAAAGTCATCACCCTGCACAGGAATGGAATCAGATAACCGACTTAATGCATTCTTCCAGGCTTTTTCCGGCGCCAGATTACTTTCCATTCCAGAGATAATATTTCGGGATAAAACATCGCTGAGACCTAGAAGATCAAGCTTTCTTTGTAAAGGCGACTTATTCTCAGCAGGAGCAACAGAAGCCATACGGCGACTCTGACTCAACGACTGCTGGTTAAGAAGATTTTTAAGCTGAGCAATTTCTTCCTGCATGGAACGAATGAGGGTTTCATCTGTATGCAGATCAGCCACTGGTTCGGCACTACCAGCATCTGGCACCAAGCCTTCCAAACCATCGTAATTAAATACTTCATTCCCCCTAAGGAAATTATCATGCGCAGTATCTGCCTTACGCTTCTGGCGCTGCTTCAAGGATTCCAAAATCGCCTTAAGATCTTCTTCACCTTGTTCTGCCTGGCGATTTACAGAACCCGGAACATCAAAATTCTGATTCTTTTGCTGGCGTTCCGCTTCTGCAATTTGCAGGCGTGTTTTTTGCAATTCTCCCGCCAGATTAGAACCTGACGCCTGACCACCGGTCAGTACATTAATCTGCTCCTGACGCTGATGATCTTTAAGACTGCTTTTCTCTTTAGAGAACTCCTGCTGCGCCATCTCATAGTCATTATCATGCGCAGCAACCACCTCTACACCGCCCGCCACACGATGATTGGACACAATTACAGCATCAGGCCCAATCTCTTCCCTGACTCTGCGCATCGCCTGACGCATATCTGGAGCAAAAAAGCGTTTAACCTTCATAGCCATCCCTTATCAACCGGATCAAAGCCAAGTAACAATAATTACGCA